>CACWOA010000402.1 GCA_902762395.1 uncultured Ruminococcus sp. | reverse complement strand
AGGGTTTCCAATGTGCCGTCGGTGCCGGTGACAAGCGCGGGTGTATCGCAGGTGCCACCGTTGGGGTTAAAGACAACGGTGTAAACCTTCTCGTCTGCGTCGATAAAGTTCAGGGAGTTGCCCTTGATGAAGATCGCGGTGTCCTTGACGGAGTCGGAAACGTCCGCAACGGCAAGATAGAGCAGTACGGGCTTACCGTTCTGGATCACCTTGTTGCCCTTGCTGTTGACCAGCTTGGAGGCGTTGGCGGTGAATTTGGAAGAATAGCCCTGATAACCAAAGCCGTAGCCGTTGACGGTATATTCGGGGTTATAGGTGTAGTATTTGCTGTTTTTGGTGTAATTCTTTTCTCCGTTCACCGTGGTAACGGTATTGGCAACGTTTGTGATCTTGCCTGCGGGAGTCAGCGCAATGTTGAACTGCTCGCCTGTTTCGCTGTCGACGACCACCAGCGCGAAAACATCATTGTAGCGGGGAGGCTGGTCGTATTCGTTGGACGCGAAGAAGTAGTCAAAGGTCAGAAACTCACTGGTCGGTGTGAGTGCGAAAGACATAGCAGCCGCGTCGTAGGTCGAGAATTCACTCAACGAAGCGAGATAAGCGTCTCCGTCTCCGTAAAGAGGGGTGCTCTGACCTTCTTTGTCAAAGGCAGCCTGCGCGTTGCCTGTAGAGAGAATGACGCCGCTGTTGAAGGGAAGTCCCATATCCTCGGGCGTCTCAAAGAGAGCAAACTGCGCGCTGTAGCCGTTCATTTGACAGTCGGATGATTCTACTCCGTCGCCGAGCATCGCCTGCACAGGCTCGTCGGGACTGGCGATTTCCTGCGTAACAGGCGCTGCTGCCGCCAGCACGACCGCCGCGACCGCCATGGATTTGAAAATTTTGGAATGCAAAACATTACCTCCTTCATTATTTATAAAATCATGATATCATCTATATAGGTGAAAAGCAAGTCATTATTACAAAAAAAGAGATTTTCAGAAGGTTGTTGATAAGTTCACTAAAATTTAGTACTTTACTTTGTTGAAATCCAACAAATGGAATTCTTTGCAACAAAAAGACATGTCCATATCTTGTGTCTCGGGCAACCAAAGCACAATTTGTTGTGTTTCAAAAATGCCAATTTTGTAACTTGACATGTCATTTTTCAGCCTTTCTCAAGGGGCAAAAACGTCGTATGGGGCTTGTCTGATTCTCCGAAAACCGCGTAGCCATGCCGTTTTGCGCGTGTGACAAGGCTTTGACGAGCCGTTACAGACACAACAAGATGATGGGTTTATTTCTTTTCAAGAATACTATATCTTGTGTTTTTGGGTAAAATAACACTTGATTTTTACAAGATAGTGATGTATAATAAATCCTGCACGCAAATGAAAATGGGTTTAAGATAGATATAGATAGATTTTGAAATGACGTTAAAGGAAGGGAAGCAATATGAAGATCATTAAACGCAACGGGTCCGAGGAGGACTTCAACATTGAAAAAATCATTAACGCCATCCGCAAGGCGAACAATTCCTCTGACAGTCCGTTTCTGACGGAGGAACAGATCACGGATATCGCCGACTACGTGGAGTACCGCTGCAACAAGATGAAGCGCGCGGTTTCCGTAGAGGAGATCCAGGATATGGTCGAGGATCAGCTCATGGCGAAGGGCGCCTTTGAACTTGCCAGACGCTATGTCCGCTACCGCTACAACCGCTCTCTGGTGCGCAAAGCGAACACCACCGACAACCGCATCCTCTCTTTGATCGAATGCAACAAGACCTGACCCGCAGGATCCTGCTTTCTCCCGACATCATCGAGGCTGACAAGCAGGGCTTGATCCATTTCCATGATTCCGACTACTTTGCCCAGCACATGCACAACTGCGACCTCGTCAACCTGGAGGATATGCTGCAGAACGGCACCGTCATCAGCGACACGCTGATCGAAAAGCCCCACAGCTTCTCTACCGCCTGCAACATTGCCACCCAGATCATCGCGCAGGTCGCCAGCAACCAGTATGGCGGACAGAGCATCAGCCTGGCGCATCTGGCTCCCTTTGTGCAGATCTCGCGCGAAAAGATCCGCCGCGAGGTGCTCGCGGAGATCGAGAGCCTCGGCGCAGAGGTATCTCCCGAAAAAATCAGCGAGATCGTCGAGCTGCGTCTCCGCAAGGAGGTCAACCGCGGCGTGCAGACCATTCAGTATCAGGTCGTTACCCTGCTGACCACTAACGGTCAGGCGCCGTTCGTTACCGTTTATATGTATCTCAACGAGGCGAAGAACGAGCAGGAAAAAGCCGATCTCGCCATGATCATCGAGGAAACCCTCAAGCAGCGCTATCAGGGCGTCAAGAACGAAGCCGGCGTATGGATCACGCCCGCGTTCCCGAAGCTGATCTATGTGCTGGAGGAGGACAACGTTCGCGAGGGCAGCCGCTACTGGTATCTGACGGAGTTGGCGGCTAAGTGTACCGCCAAGCGCATGGTGCCGGACTATATCTCCGAGAAGGTCATGCTCGAAC
>CACWOA010000401.1 GCA_902762395.1 uncultured Ruminococcus sp. | reverse complement strand
CGCGTCGCCTTTGTACTTTTCATTTCTGAGGATGGATTGCACTACTGTTCCGTCCCAGATTTCTTTGCCGCCCGGAGTCGGTATTCCGTCTTGGGTAAGCTGTTTAGCAATAGCGTGGCATGACTTCCCCTGCAGGTAAAGTCCGAATATCCGGCGAACAACTTTTGCCTGCTCCTGGTTTACAACCAGATTGCCGTCCTCTCCCCGGTCGTACCCGAGAAATCTGCCGAAGGGGACCGTCACTTTGCCGTCGGAGAATCGCTTGCGCTGTCCCCATGTACAGTTTTCCGAGATGGAACGGCTTTCCTCCTGCGCCAGCGAGGACATAATGGTGAGAAGCAGCTCACCCTTGCCGTCAAATGTCCAGATATTTTCCTTCTCAAAATAGCACTCGGTACCATGCTCCTTCAGCTTGCGGATGGTGGAAAGGCTGTCCACGGTATTCCGGGCGAAGCGGCTGACCGACTTGGTAATGATAAGGTCGATCTTGCCCGCCAGCGCGTCCTGCACCATGCTGTTAAAGCCGTCACGGTGGGTCGTGTTGCAGCCGGTGATTCCTTCGTCCGCGTACACCGCCACAAACTCCCAGTCGCTGCGCCCCTTGATGTAACTGGTGTAATAAGGCACTGTGAGGAAATAAGATGTATTCCAAGCTTTGACAACGAAGTCAGAGCCGAAAAAGACAAGTCAGATTGTTCAGATTATTTTTGAACAGTGCCTAATCCACCTGCGCTTCATAACTGCTCTGCTGTTCCTCATGGTCTGTACTGACTCTGGCGTAGGCCGCCACCTTCCGCTTCTTTTGCGCGGTGAGCAGCGAAGCAGTAAATTTGCTGATGGTAGCCGGTATGGTTGTCACTCTTTTTCCCATAATGCAATCCTCCCGTTGGTGAGATAAAATTCAATGCAGCCGTCTTTCAGAATCGTCATGGATTTGACCTGTCTTTCAAAATGTTCCGCGTCAAATGCGTCGTCGCCGAGAACGGACGCCGCAGCGGACGCAAGTTGTTCCTCGGTGAAATTCCGGCTTGTGCAGGTTCTGCCGACTTCCTTTTTGGAGCGGCATATCCACCGGACATAAGTGACGCCATTGACCACGCTCTTTTTCCTGGTGAAGTAACTGCCGCATACAGCGCAGGCAATTTTGCCTGTGAACGGATAATTCGGATGAATAAGCGATTCTCTGCGCCTGATCTCCGCTTGCACTCTTGCGTAGGTTTCCCGACCGATGATTGCCTCGTGCGCGTCGGTCTGATAATACATGGGAAGCTCCCCCGTATTCCTGACTTTCTTCTTGGAAATCGGGTCGGGAATGTGGCACTTCTGCCGCAGAATATCGCCAGCATAGACCTCGTTCTTGATCATCTTATGGAGCGACGCCTCCTGAAACAGGCAGCCGTTGATGGTCCGGTATCCCGCGCCGTTCAGCTCGGCGCATATATCTTTCAACGAAACGCCGTCAAGATACAAGGCGAACATTTTTCTGACGATTTCCGCTTCTTCAGGAATGATGACATACTGTCTTTTTTCTTCATCGTAACGATAGCCGAGCAAATGCTTGTTCGCCGCACCAATTTCACCCGATTTGAATCGTTTGCGGATGCCCCATTTGCAGTTTTCCGAAATGCTGCGGCTTTCCTCCTGCGCGAAGGACGCAAGGATGGAAAGCATCAGTTCTCCTTCGCCGCTCAGCGAATGAATCTTCTCCTTCTCAAAACCTTTTTCAAAGCGCACCTCGATGCCTATTGCTTTCAGCCGCCTGACCGTGTTGAGCAGATCAACCGTGTTCCTCGCAAATCTGGATATGGATTTACACAGGATAATGTCGATTTTGCCGTCCTCGCAGTCCCTGAGCATACGGGAGAATTCCGTGCGCTTTTCAATGCGGGTGCCGGAGATTCCAAAATCCGCATACACCCCGACATATTCCCATTCAGGATTTTTCTGGATCAGCTCGCTGTAATAGCTGATCTGCGCCGAAATGGAGTGCATGAGCCTCTCGGTGTCCATCGAAACACGCGCGTAAGCGGCTACTCTTTTTTTCACCGGAAGCTCCTTGATTTTCGGTTTTATCATTGTAATCTTAGGCATAAACACGCCTCCTTCCGACCATATATTCGCTCTCAATCCGAATTATATCAAGTCTTTTCCGGACAATAAAGCCGACAAAGATGGTTTGTATTTATTAAGCAATATTGTATCAATTTCGTCGTATTCGTCCTCGGTGATGATTTCCAATTCCAGCATTTTTCTGAGCATGCCAATGCACAGCAGGTACCTTTTCTCCGCCATAAAATTGCTTTTATTCATCTTTGCCGCCTCCGAATCGGTCTTCAATATAACATTCGTGACAGCAGTATTTCCTTTTGGCGTTTCCGTAGGCGGAGAAGGGCTTGCCGCATTTTTTGCAGACAAAATGATAGGTCGCCTTTCCGCTGAGCCGCTCGGGATGCGCTTTCCACCATCTGACCCTGCATCCCGCCGAGCAAAATAC
>CACWOA010000400.1 GCA_902762395.1 uncultured Ruminococcus sp. | reverse complement strand
TGTGGCGCTGCCCCACTCCCCGCTGGTGGCGCCGCCCCCAGACCCCTGCCAGGAGGAACAAGTTCCCAGATGACGCTTGTCGTCATCGGCTGGACTCCCGCGCTTGCATTCGCTCGCTAATTGCGCTTCGCTTTTTCTTCTTTTTTCTTTTTCTCTCCACTCCCCACTTCCCACTCCCCACTCCCCACTAAATTCTCATTTACACGCATCCCGCCGCTGCCTCAGAAAAGGTGATTGTCACACATGGATGTATGACAGTCGCCTTTTCTGTGTTTCTTTGGAAAAATAGATATTGAATTTTGGTATGTGATTGTGTTATAATGAAAAATAAAGTTGTCATCGGCTTTTGCTATCAGAATAACATTGCATGAAAAGGGGTCGGTTACTATGATGATACTGGGCGTTGACCCGGGCTATGCCATTGTCGGATTCGGATTTGTACGGTATATGCCGCCGCATTTTGTGCCGGTGGAATACGGTTCCATCGTCACCAAGGCGGGGGTGCCTTTTGAAAACCGGCTGGAGATCATTTTTCGCCGTATGGTGGAGCTGATCGACAAGCGCAAGCCCGACGCGCTGGCCATTGAAAAGCTGTTTTACGCCAACAACGCCAAAACCGTCATCGGCGTGGCGGAAGCGCGCGGCGTCATATTGCTGGCGGCGCGGCTCAAGGGTGTGCCGGTGTACGAATACACCCCCCTGCAGGTCAAGCAGGCGGTCACGGGCTACGGACAGGCGATCAAGCCGCAGATGCAGGAAATGACGCGGCGGCTGCTCTGCCTCAAGGAAATCCCCAAGCCGGACGACACCGCCGACGCGCTCGCCATCGCCATTTGTCACGGGCAAAACTGCAAGGTGATACCGAGGTCTGCCTCCGCCAATCCCTATAACAAAAAGAACTGAGGAAATTTAAAATGATATACAGCTTAACAGGCAAATATCTGACCGCCGAGCCGAATTTTGTGGTGATCGAATGCGGCGGCGTGGGATTTCAGTGTTTCACATCAATGTCCACCATGACGCGGCTGCCCGCGCAGGGCGCCACCGTCACGCTCTTCACCTATATTTCTCTGAAAAAACGGAACTGAGCTGCTTCAAAATGCTCATTTCCGTGTCGGGCATCGGCCCCAAGGCGGCGCTTTCCATTCTTTCCACCCTTACCCCGGAGGACGTGGCGCTCGCGGTGGGGTCGGGCGATTATAAGACCATTACCCGCGCCAACGGCGTGGGACCCAAGATTGCCCAGCGCGTGGTGCTGGAACTGAAAGACAAATTCAAGAGCATGGGCGCGCCGTCCGATCTTCCCGTCGGAAAGGGCATTGCACCTTCCGCGGCGGGTAACGCGTCCGCTGCCATCAACGCGCTGATGGTGCTGGGCTGCCAGCCATCAGAAGCGGCGCAATTGGTCGCGAAGCTCGACGCGACGCTTCCCACCGAGGAAATCATCCGCCTCGCGCTGGTGGAAATGGCCAAAGGAATTTGATATAATGCGTAATGCGTAATTCGTAATGCGTAATGATTGTGATTTGAGAGAACGCAGGAAAAGGTGAGAAAACTGTATGTCTTTACATTGTATGGATGTGATAGGGTTTTATCTGAAAGGGTATCTGACCGATGCGCAGTTTGAAGAGATATTTGATCGGCATTCGGCAGAATTTGAGTCGGTTTTGGATGAGGGACTCTTTTTTCAAGTATTGAACACCGATTTCCGTTCCAAAGAACAGCGCATTCATTTGCAGGTGTGTCTGCGGGATTTTATGCTTGCCGCTTTTCCTGTCGAATATGAAACCATCAGTGACGCGTATGCCGAAAACCTGATAGAAGCGGGACAGGAGGACGATCTGACCGCCATTTTGAAAAAGCGGTACGAGCCAAAGGAAACCGTGGTCATCCACTGCGGTGAAATCGAAAGCGTCACGGAGCTGCACGCCCTTTTGCAAAAAGAGCTTGGATTAGGGGCGAATTACGGCAGGAATTGGGACGCGCTGCGGGATTTTCTCTATGATATTCTGTTTCCCGAAATGCTTGTCTTTGAAAACTGGATGACATATCAAAAAAAGTTTCCGCGTGACGCAGCTGTTTTGCGGGAGATTTTGCGGAACATTCCCGACGACCGCTGCGCGGTGGTCTATGAGTAAATGAAACAGCAAAAAAGGATTACTATAAAACATGAAACAACAAAAAGACGATGAAATCAAATCCGTTTCGTTTGATGAAGCGGATGAAACCGATTACGAAAACCGGATCGTTGACCCGGATTACAATCCCGCCGACGCGGAGACGGAGAACCCTCTCCGACCGCAGACGCTG
>CACWOA010000399.1 GCA_902762395.1 uncultured Ruminococcus sp. | reverse complement strand
CTTCGTTCCCTTGGGGACGGAGACCGGCAGATTGTTGATTTTCAAATGGATCATCTGAACGTCTTCCATGTCAGTTCTCCCCTCCTAACTCAAACGTTTCCGGGAACACCTTCATCGCGGAGAGCAGCGCGTTCTGCGCCGACTCGCCGAGGCCGCAGAGCGACGAAATGGACATAATCGAGGCGATCTTTTTCATCTCGCGGATATCGGCCTGCGTCGCCTCGCCCCGCGCCATTTTCGCGAGAATCAGCTTGATGTGGAGATTGCCTTCGCGGCAGGGCGTGCACTGGCCGCAGGATTCCTCGGAGAAGAAGTCCTGGGTCATGCGGAGGAAGTCGAGGACGCTGGTGCGGTCGTCAATGACGAGGACCGAGCCGGAGCCGACGGTGACGCCCGCTTTTTTCAGGTCGTCGTACGTGTACGGCGTGTCGAGGATGCGGCTGTCGGCGACCTTGCCCGACGCGCCGCCGAACTGGATCAGGCGCAGCGAATGGCCGCCGGGGATTCCCTGCCCGAGGTCGAAGATGATGTCGCGCACCGTGGTGCCGAACGGAATCTCATAGACGCCGGGACGGCGCACATTGCCGCCGAGGCAGATGAGCTTCGTGCCGAGGGATTCCCCGGAGCCGTAGCTCACGTATTCGCGCTTGTCGTCCATCAGGAGGTGCGGCACGATCGCGAAGCTTTCCACGTTGTTGACGCAGGTGGGAAGCGCAAACAGGCCGCTGACCTTCATGAAGGGCGGCTTCATGCGCGGACGGCCCGCCTTGCCTTCAATGGAGCGGATCAGCGCCGTGCCTTCGCCGCAGACGTAAGCGCCTGCGCCGGAGTATAAATGGATACGGAAGGAGAAATCCGTTCCCAGGATGCGGTCGCCGAGGAAGCCTTTTTCCTCCGCCTGCTTGATGGCGTTCAGGATGCGGTCCCGATCCTTGAAGGTGCAGGTCTCGCCCTCGTCGGCGTTGCAGATGACGACCTTGTGCGGGGCTTTGACGCCTCGGGACTGGGACCATTTGCGCCCCATGTCGTAGGCCGCGCCGCCGCGCCCTTTGACTTTCGCTTCGGCAATCTTGGAAGCAATGTCCTCCCCGTCCATCGAGATCGCCCGCTTCAGCGCGGAATAGCCGCCGATGGAGAGATAGGAGTCGATGGACATCGGGTCGTACTTGCCAAAGTTTTTCGTGATAAACGTCGCTTCATTCCCCATATTGTCCACCTCCCTGCATGAATTTTTCCAGCACGGCGCGGACTTTTTCCGTGGTGTCGAGATGTCCGTAAACCGTGCCGTTGATGCGGATCGCAGGCGCGACGTCGCAGGCGCCGAAGCAGGAGACCTCTTCGATGGTGAAGCGCCCGTCGTACGTGACCTCACCCGGCTCGACGCCCAGGATCTTCTTCACGGTGTCCAAAAGAGAATCGCTGCCGTTCACCTTGCAGGCGATGGAGCGGCAGACCTGGACCGGATACTTGGCGCGCGGCGTAGGCGAGAGCGCCGAGTAAAAGGTCAGGCAGTCGTAGATTACTGATACCTTGATCGGCAGCTTCTGTGCGACGTAGAAAGCCACCGACTGAGGCACATACTGCTGATCGATCAGGTCCTGCACGTCGAGGAGCACGCCGACGATCTGCGTCGCGTCGTGTTCGTGTTCGTCCAGCACCCGGTCAATCTTTCGCGCCAATTCATCGGTAATGACGAACTCCGGCGCATTTTCCGTTGCCATCAAAATCCCCCCATAAACGAAGCGCTGCTACACTTCGCGTCATATTATTGCGCGAGGAACTCTCGCAATATATAAATGTTATTATAGCAGATGTATCTCTTTTAGCATAGGAAAATTTAAAAAAATTTGCGGAGCGGCTTAGAAAGACCGTTCAGGAGCCGCTGTCCTTTCGTTTCTTGACCGCTGCCGCATGCCCTGTTATAATAAATGCGTTTCCAAGAGGAGAGGTGTCCGAGCGGTTTAAGGAGCCGGTCTTGAAAACCGGTGATGCGGCAACGCACCGTGGGTTCGAATCCCACTCTCTCCGCCAGTAATTTTCGGCTTTCGGAGTTTTTCCGAGGGCCGTTTTTTATCGTGAAGCAAAAAAGTTTGAAAAAAACTTGAAAAAAATTAAAAAAACACTTGCGTGAATAAAAATTTGGCTATATAATAACAATGAATCAATATCAAACAAGGAGGTAATGA
>CACWOA010000398.1 GCA_902762395.1 uncultured Ruminococcus sp. | reverse complement strand
GAAAATGAGTAAAATACAATTTCACACTTCATACTTCACACTCGGCTAAAAAACTTGCGTGACTCGGCGACGGCGAGCTTGTCACAGATTTCGTTGTATTTATGCCCCGCGTGTCCTTTGATCCAGACAAAGGTGACTTCGTGGGTTTGCAGCAGGGGGAGAAGGCGCTGCCAGAGATCGACATTGATCGCGTCCTTGCCGTCGCTTTTTTTCCAGCCGCGTTTCTGCCAGCCGTAGACCCAGCCCTTGGTCACGCTGTCCGCCACATATTTGGAATCGGTGGTGAGCGTTACGCGGCAGGGGCGCTTGAGAAGGGCGAGTGCTTCGATCACGGCGGTCAGCTCCATGCGGTTGTTGGTGGTGTTGGCTTCGCCGCCGGAAAGCTGCTTTTCGTGCGCGCCGTAAAGCAGCACCGCTCCCCAGCCGCCGGGTCCCGGATTTCCCGAACACGCGCCGTCGGTGTAAATTTGCACATTATCTGTCATGGTCATGGGTTCCTTTTCTGTGGTTTTTATTTTTACATTTCATTATACCATTAAAATATGAACGATGCAACGCTTTTTTGAAAGACACAAAAAATTCAGATTAGATAGCCGTTAGCCGATAGCTGTTAGCAGTTAGCGTGTAGACAGAAGTGCATCCGGTTTTACCTTACTGCGATTTAGATTACAGGCACGTTAGGCACTGTGAGGAAATAAGATGGACAAGTCAGATTGTTCAGATTATTTTTGAACAGTGCCTTACGCATGACATCCCAAAAATCCAATAAATACGAATAACGTACCGCATATAAATGTCCTATTTTACGATAGAATTTAGCCGTATCGCATCGGGACGTCGAGGACGCCGTCCCCTACATGGCGCGATTGACCTTTGTCCTTTGTACAATATAACGAATATGCTCATTTATAGCAATAAAGTTAGGGCAAATGCAGAAGCACTTTTGCCACAAGCGCTAACAGCTGACGGCTAACCGCTAACCGCTAAAAAATCACACTTCACATTAAAATCGAATTCCCCGCTCTCAGCTACTTGAAAAAATCAAATCCATGTGATACAATACACTTATATACGTTTTGCATAGCAGCATGAACGGCAAAGGACGGATGATTTATGAAAACTGCGGAATTAAAAAATGCCATTCTCAGGGCGAAGGAAGAAACCGGTACGCTGGTGCTGGCGCATACCTATCAGGCGCCGGATATCATAGATATCGCGGATATCACGGGCGACAGCTTCGCGCTTGCCAAGGCGGCGACCAATATCCCGGACAAGAAGCGGGTGCTTCTCTGCGGCGTGCGGTTTATGGCGGACACGGTGAAGATTCTCTCTCCCGAAAAGGAAGTTGTGCTTTCCCATAAAAGCGCCACCTGCCCGATGGCGGAGCAGATCGCGCCCGAACGCGTGCGCGCTTTTCGGGAGGAAAACCCGGATGTGTGCGTCTGCGCCTACATCAACACCAGCACGGAGCTGAAAGCCGAGTGCGACGTGTGCGTGACCTCCTCCACGGCGGTCAAAATCGTTTCGGCGCTGCCGTCCCAAAAGGTGCTGTTTATTCCCGATCAGAATTTAGGCGGCTATGTCAGCCGGTTCGTGCCGGAGAAAGAGATCCTTCTGTGGGACGGCTGCTGTCCCACTCATCACAGCGTATCGGTCAAGGATGTGATGGAGGCAAAGGAAAAGCACCCCGGCGCGAAGATCGCGGTGCATCCCGAATGCCGCAAAGAAGTGGTGGCGCTGTGCGATTTTATCGGCTCGACCTCCGAGATCATCACCTATTGCAAGAGTGTGGAGGACGATGTGATTATCGCAACGGAACGCGGCGTGTGCGACAAGCTCAGCCGCGATTATCCCGAACGCGGCTTTTACCAGCTCGCGCCGAACAAGCTGACCTGCCCCAACATGAAGATGACCACGCTGCAAAACGTCTATGACGCGCTGCTCGGCAACTTCGGAGACGTGATCGAGATCGACGAGGAACTCCGCCTCAAGGCCAGGCGCAGCATTGACAATATGCTCAAATATGGCGGTTGAGCCATATAGAATATGGCGGATAAGTGCTTTTT
>CACWOA010000397.1 GCA_902762395.1 uncultured Ruminococcus sp. | reverse complement strand
CTGTTTTTATCGTAGGAGGTAATGAGGAAATGAACAAAAAGAGACTGGCCATTATAACGGAAATCGTTCCGCCGGTATCGGCGTGTGTGTCATATATCCTGATCGTGTCAAAATCGGATTCGGCATGGGTCAGATATGTAATCGCCATCACGTTTTTATTGGCTTTTTTTGGCTTTGTGTTTTTCTTTATCGGGCGCGCGCTTGCCAAACATGACAAGGCGGTGCGGATTTTAGGCATATTTGACTGGCTGGCAACGGCCTATGTCTTTGCGATTTATCTCATTGCCATTTTCAGTTTTGGACTGTGAGAGCTTGTTTTATACGCAATAACGGCATCAGCTGCCAGCCGAGGACGAGAAAAAACTTTCATATATGGTTTTTGTGAAGTCCGAGGCGGCACGCTAAATCGTTATTGAGTATAAACACGAAACGGAGGAATCAATATGAATTTAATACCAAGTTTTTCTGTAGATCATACAGCCATTATTCCCGGCATTTTTACCAGCCGGGTGGATGAGGTCGGCGGCGGTGTGATTACAACCTATGACGTGAGGCTTACCAGACCGAACAGGGAGCCGGCAGTGGATGTGGCGGCGATGCATTCTCTGGAACATATCATCGCCACATTCCTCAGAAATGACCCCGACTGGAAGGACGAAATCATCTACTGGGGACCGATGGGGTGCCTGACCGGATTTTACCTCATTCTCAAAGGAAGCCGCGCGCCCCGGGAGATTTATGACCTGATTCTCAGCGCCTTCCGGTCGGTAGAGGCGGCACAGGAGGTTCCCGGCACCACGCCGAAAAACTGCGGTCATTATCTCATGCATAATCTGGGAATGGCAAAATGGTATGCGGCAAAATTTGCGTTCTTTGATTCATAAAAATATAAATGTCTTCTCAGAAAACAAGTCCTTGTCTGATTACAATTAAATAAAATGGGTCGGCTGCCATTCTTCTTTTTCCGGCAGCCCGAATTTTTCTTTTCCGAGAGCGATGGATTTCATCAAAAAGATTTCATTGACGGCAATGGTCGTGTTGCCGTTTACTCTGGGACTCCCGTTAATGATCAGAACTTTCATTTCGTTCTCCTTCTTCCAGACGGAACGGCTTAAGGTCAGCAACAGCCTTCTTCGGTGTGATTCGGATTTCGCCGTTGTCGAGGTCAATCAGGACATATCTGTCATTTCCCATACCCATTTCCTTCATATAACTGAGCTGGCGGTGTCCGTGACGGGTTTCGATCCGCTCTTTGAGCGCATGAAGGCTCGGCATGAATTCCTTCGCAGTCACAGGACACAGACATATTCCGCATAACATTGATGTATGTGATGTTTTTCCCGAAGAAATCAATTGTCGCCTTGGTTGATTCGGTAATGCGCTCCATCAATTCTTCCTCGGCGATAGACCACATATCCTCTCCCTCGCGGGTATGAATCCACATCTTGCCGATTCTTCCGTCTGCGCAGCCGATACCGATATTCTTGTTCGAGCCGCCGAAGCCGCCCATTGCATGACCCTTGAAGTGGGTAAGCACGAGCATGGAATCATACCCGGTCATGTGAGAGCCGCAGGACATTTCTCTCATCCACTTGCCGCCCTTGATCGGGAGCAGAACGGTGTCCTCTTCGTCCATGATATCGACCGGACAGAATGTCCAGCCGTTGACTTCCAGCGTCTTGCGGTGCTGCCGGGTAGTATAGCGATCCCCCTCATAGTAGGTATTGGTTTCGACAATAGACGCGTTTTGAAGTTCCCCGTTGTTCAGGAAAAGATCCCTGACCCAGCCTCGCGGGATGATGTTGGGACCGTGCGGCTCTCCGGTATGGAGCTTGACAGCGATTTTGCCTTTCATCGTACCGTTGACTTTTTCATAGATTTTTTGCAGACCTTCGGGTGATAAGCTGCGTGTGAAATAGACGATGGATTCATTGCCGGTTCTTTCTTCGTAAGGGACATAGGTTTCGCCGCCTTTTCCGGCGGACACGATTTCGTCTGACATGGTTTAACTCCTTTCACATTTGAAATACCACATATTTATTATATCTCAGTAAAAATAGTAAATCAAGCTAAATATCAACATTTTCTATAACAAACTTATTCTTCCCTTGTATCCATCAAAATGCAATTCGCACGATGCGCATATTCACCAGACTGTCGCAAAAGCGAATCATCAGTTTATGGAACAGTCCGACATTTTTGTAAATGTCCCGGTAGCCGCGCATATAACTCTTTGAACTGACAGAAGAGAAATCCTTGCTCCAGCTTTTCAATTCGTCCGGATTCTCCAGAGAGAAGAATGCGCTCACATCCGTGATACCCGCCTCCTTGAGCCAGGTCTTCCGCATCATCTTTGCTCCGCGCTCGTTGCAGGAATCAAAAACCAGCACTGCGCCGGGAAAACGAGAACCCATGGCGGCGAATAGTTTCCTGACGTCCTCCGTCCTGAAATAATAGAACACGCCCGCCGCGAAAAACACCGTGCCGTCTGCAACGTCGATCTGTTGCATCCATTCGTAATGGTTCAGAATGATATTTCATGATTTCTTTCCACTATCCTATTCTCAATAAAAATCTCAATAAAAATGTCGCTTTACAGATGACTTCCTG
>CACWOA010000396.1:1281-2689 GCA_902762395.1 uncultured Ruminococcus sp. | reverse complement strand
CCCGCCGAGGGCAAGCAGGTCATCCTGGGAATCACCAAGGCGGCTCTGGCAACCAATTCCTTCCTGTCCGCCGCTTCCTTCCAGGAGACCACCAAGGTCCTGACAGACGCGGCGATCCACGGCAGAGTCGATCCTCTGATCGGTCTGAAGGAAAATGTCATCATCGGTAAGCTGATTCCCGCCGGTACCGGCATGAAGCGCTACCACTCCACAAGGCTCAGCACGGACGCCAGACTCCGCGCCAAGGAGGCCCGCGCCCTGGCGGAGCTTGAGGATGAGAAGGTGACACCTGAAATGTTTGAGAGCATGACGGCTGACGACAGCCATGAGGAAACATCTGAAGACATGGAAAACGTCATCGGATCGGAAGAAAACGATATGATCGACGATTTCCTGGCAGAGGATGCGGCTGACAATGACGCCGCGGACCTCGACACAGCGGAGATCGACGAAGACGGATCGGAAGAATCCTTTCGTTCGATGCAGGACGAGGATCCGGATCTCGACATCCGGGAAGACGAGTAATGAATGGAAACTTCCCCCACCGGATGCCGCAAAAGAGCGGATCAAAAAATATGTCGGAGCGGCGGCGATTGTGCTGCTCTGCCTGGGACTTGCCGCGTGCGCAAAGTTTGGCGGGAATGCAAATACACCGGACACTGTCAGCGCGGGAGACGCGGTTGTTTCCAAAGTTCCCCCGGCGGTGTCGCTCAGCGACCTGACACGGGAGATCGGCAAAGGGCATTCCTATCCGCTCAAAGCAAGCGGCGGGGAGAAGATAACCTTTTCTTCTTCCGATGAAAGCATAGCCACAGTGGATGAGAACGGCATGATGGCAGGCGTTAGCGTGGGCGAATGCGATATTACCGCCCGCAATGAATACGGCAACGAAGCGGTCTGCCATGTCGCTGTCAGGAAAGTCTGCTATCTTACCTTTGACGACGGACCCAATGAAAATACGGAGTCCATTCTGGCAGCGCTGAAGGAAAATGACGCAAAGGCGACGTTTTTTGTGGTCAGTTCCAAATACCTTCCCTTGACCAAGAATATGCAGGAGCAGGGCTGCGTGGTGGGAATGCACACCTACAGCCATGATTACAAGATCTGCTATTATTCGGAGTTTGCCTATTACTGCGGTCTGGATTCGCTGTCGGACATTGTGGAAAAATACACAGGAACGCAGCCTGATCTGATTCGCTTTCCGGGCGGCACCCACAACACGGTGAGCGACCCGCTGGTGATGCGCCGCGTGCTGAATGGCGCGTATGATCTGGGCTACCGTCCTTTCGACTGGACGGCTACCGCGGGGGACACTTCACTGGCGCACGCGAGCGCCGATTTTTCCTTTGCACAGGTTAAAAAAACCTGTACGGAAGATGAAGAAATCGTGCTCATGCATGAAAAGAGC
>CACWOA010000396.1:0-1257 GCA_902762395.1 uncultured Ruminococcus sp. | reverse complement strand
GAGCTTTAATGCCGCCGCGTTGAAGAAAATCATCCCCTATCTGCGTGAGAACGGGTATATTTTTGAAACGCTTGACAAATATCCGGAACAATCCTATACCGCCATGCCCCGCTACAGCAGAACCAAAGCGGATATTCCTTCGAGGTCGGTCAGAATTACCCATAAGGAATACACGATTAATGTGGACGGTTATTTCACTCTTACCGCGCGGATGGACCCCGCCGCTTCCACCGACTATGTGAGATGGGAAAGCGCCGATCCCTCCATCGCTACGGTGAATCCTGACGGAACGGTGATCGGCGTCAGCAAGGGGACAGTGGAAATTTACGCCATTACCACAAGCGGACAGCGTGCCGCAAGCAAAATAACGGTGAAATAATCCGAGGAAAAATGAAAAAGTGAAATTGGTGCAGGTTGTATAGTTTTTATGGACGTATTTTTATGTTGAGCGCTCAATAATTTTAATATTGTTCTTTGTTTCATCACAAACTTATGATATAATAACAAAGATTAATCAATTGTTTTGGTTGGTTTTTCGGTTTGTATAGGCGAATAAAGGAATAGTATGATTCAGGCTGGTGATGATAAATGTCAAATTATGTGCTTCTGACCGATTCCACGATAGATATCTCTCAGACGCTGGCGGATGAGATGGATGTAAAGGTCTGGCCGATGCAGTTTGAACTGGATGGGCTGACGTACAGGAATTTTCCCGATGAACGCGAAATGAAATCCGCTGATTTTTATAAGCTGATGAGAAGCGGTAAAATGCCGAAGACCGCGCAGATCAACGTCAATGACTTCTGCGAGTTTTTCTCCGAGTATCTGGCGCAGGGATTGGACATTCTTTATCTTTCCTTTTCTTCGGGACTCAGCGGCACCTATAATAATTCTCTGATTGCCATCGGGGAATTGAAAGAAAAGTACCCCGAACGCAAAATCATTTCGGTGGATACGCTCGCCGCGTCCATGGGAGAGGGGCTGCTGGTCTTTTTGGCGGCTACGAAGCGGAAGCAGGGAATGGGACTGGAAGACCTCGCCAAATGGGTGGAGGACAACCGCCTCCGCCTGTGCCACTGGTTTACGGTGGACGACCTGCATCACCTCAAGAGAGGCGGCAGGGTGTCGGCTGCCACTGCCATTGTCGGTTCCGCGCTGAACATCAAGCCGGTGCTGCATGTGGACGACGAAGGTCATCTGATTAACGTGGCGAAAGCACGCGGTCGTCAGGCTTCGCTGGACGCGTTGGTGGCAAAG
>CACWOA010000395.1:1289-2737 GCA_902762395.1 uncultured Ruminococcus sp. | reverse complement strand
GCCAGCACGGGGTCATTCGGGTCACTCGAAAAATTGCACTCCGAAAAGTTTTCCACCTTCCGTGCCCAATCCGCAGGGGTATTCACATAATAATCGCTGTAAATCCGGACATTGATCTGCCCGTCCGCACCGCGAAAGTGCAGACAAAAGAACATATCAAAGGTAAATCCCTCATAAAAATATCCGTTCGGAACCGAGAGTTTTTTCATCATCTCCTATGTCCTCACTCTTTTTTTCATTCTTGACAAATCGCCCGAAATGTGCTATCATACAATCGTAAAAGGAACGGCTTTGGCTGTCCCGCTCATTAAAGTTTAGTTATTGGAAATAACCGCCCTTATTCGCAGTACAGGGCGGTTATTTCTTGATATTTTTGATAAAGTCAGACATCACTGCCACCAGAAGCGCGAGCGCCAGTATGTAGCAAATCTCTGTTACCATCCCATATCACCCCCTTTTTGCAAGGGAGTCGGAACAACGGCCGCCGTTCCTTCTACTGTTTTCATTATATCACGACTCTCACACCTTGGCAAGTGTGAGTTTTTTTTATTTTGCCGGCTCAGAAATCATAAATACCGCGCATAAATTCCCCCATCCCGCAAAGAATAAATCCGAACGAAACAATAGGAAACATTCGGAGGGATTGATTTGCAGCGAATACAACGCGGTACCTTTCAATTTGACACGCCGCCCACGGTGCTGGGCTTTGCGGGCGTGGCAGGCAAAAAAGAGGGCGAAGGCCCCTTAGGCGGCAGCTTTGACAAGATTCACGAGGACGCGATGCTGGAGCAGGCCTCATGGGAAAAGGCGGAAAGCACCTTGCAGCAGGAGGTCGTCACCATGGCGCTCGACAAGGCGAAGCTCCCCGCCTCCGATGTGGATGTGATGTTCTCGGGCGATCTTCTCAACCAGTGCATTGCCTCCACCTTCGGTCTGCGGAGTCTCGGCGTTCCCCACATGGGGATGTACGGCGCTTGCTCCACCATGATCGAAGCGCTCATCAACGCGGCGGTCTTTGTGGAATCGGGCGCGGCGACCACCTGCGCCGCCGTGACCTCCTCCCATTTCTGCGCCTCGGAGCGCCAGTTCCGCACGCCGCTCGGCTACGGCGGACAGCGCACGCCCTCCGCCCAATGGACGGTGACGGGCGCGGGCGCGGCGATTGTCGGACACGGCGGCTGCATTTCGGTCAACGCCGCCTGTGTAGGCATTATCGACGATCTCGGCATCAAGGATCCCACCAACATGGGCGCGGCCATGGCGCCCGCCGCCGCCGATACCATCAAGCGCTATCTCACCGACACGTCCACTGCCCCCACGGATTATGACCTGATTCTGACGGGGGACTTGGGCTTTATCGGCAGCGACCTGCTGCGGCAGCTTTTAGAGCGGGAAAACATCGACCTTGCCGACCGCCACAACGACTGCGGCATGATGATCTTTGACCG
>CACWOA010000395.1:0-1267 GCA_902762395.1 uncultured Ruminococcus sp. | reverse complement strand
GGGCAGCGTGCTTTGCTCCCACATCATGAAGCAGCTCGAACAGGGGACGCTGGGGCGGATTTTAGTCATCGCCACAGGCGCGCTGATGTCCACCACCAGTTCATGGCAGGGCGAAAGCATCCCCGGCGTGGCACATCTGGCGGAACTGCGGCATTGCTGATGTTTTTTAAGACAAACGACCTGTATCTGCGGCGTGGCGGATACAGGTCGTTTTTTTTCATAATTTTCGTAATTACGCGTTCATCGCCATCTCGGCTTCCAGTTCCGGCACCGTCATTTGCATTCTGTCGGCCGCTTGCTTTATCGTCAATATGCCTTCTTTCACCAGCTCTATCACCATACTGAGTCTTCCCTCTTCTCTGCCCTCTTCTCTGCCTTCTTCCCGTTGCTCGGCAAAGGTTCTTTCTTCATCATATTCCGTGATACACATATACTTTACCTCCGCTTTATTTGCCGTCAAAAATGGCTTAATCACCGAATCATCGGGTAATTTATCCAACGCGACGTCTATCGCGTCTTCCAATGTGTCTGTGATTTTCTGATTGGCCCGAATCATATCTACAAATTGTGCATAGTCCTCCAACGGTCTGCAAGCCTCCAGCAAATCTTTGTTATGCCCGAAATTGATGTTGATCATCGTAACTTTCACTTCAATGTCAGGCGAAGAATCCGGCGCAAACGCATCGGTTAATTGTAAAATCACCCGGTCTGCCCTGTCGTCGGTTCCATTGTAAAAACACACACATTTCGGAGTGGGCGCTTTCTGCAATGTGCGGCTGTATCTATGATACCGCTTGCTTTCGGACACATATTTATTATACACCATTCCCGCATAAATTAAAAATCGCATCGGCATATTCGGGTTAAACGTAGACTGCTGCTCATAAAAATTCAGCGTATCCGCAATTAAAAATGACACATCGTTTTTCATGCTCATATAAACCGCATTTTCAATGGTATTGAGCCGGATGTCGTTGGGGTCGGTATAATGGGAATGGTTCATTGCATTATACAGACTGAGTGTCCATTCTTTGTTCTCCGGATTGCCAAAAATAAACTTGAAAAGTCTGTCCTTATATTCACGGTTGGCCGCCATTGGAATCACCTGCCCTTTCCGTTATTATTATAGCATTTTATCCCCTGACAGTCAAGCAAAAGCATAAAAAGCCCAGGGTAAAAGCATTTACTTTTGAAGATTGAAGAGGATTTTCACGAAGAGATCGGGTTCAAGAGCAGCTTTAAACATAAGCTTTTTCTTGCTGATGCG
>CACWOA010000394.1 GCA_902762395.1 uncultured Ruminococcus sp. | reverse complement strand
ATCGACGGGCTGGGATTCCTCGGCACCGCCGATTCGCCCGGAGCGGCGGTCTGCCGTCTGGGAGAATTGTCCCGCGGCAAGGATTCCACCGTGGGTCACTGGGAAATGGCGGGCGTTGTCTCTCCCCGTCCCCTCCCCACCTATCCGAACGGGTTTCCGCAGGAGATTCTCGACGAATTCTCCCGCCTCACAGGACGCGGCATTCTCTGCAATCTGCCTTATTCCGGCACGCAGGTCATTGCCGACTACGGCGAGGAACACATGAAGACCGGCAAGCTGATCGTCTACACTTCGGCGGACAGCGTCTTTCAGATCGCGGCGCATGAGGAAATCGTTCCCGTTGAGACGCTCTACGCTTACTGCGAAGCCGCGCGGAGCCTCCTTGTCGGGGAGCATGGCGTGGGACGCGTCATCGCCCGTCCTTTTACCGGGCAGCCGGGTCACTTCACCCGCACCTCCCGCCGACACGATTTCTCCCTGCCGCCGCCGCAGGACACCATGCTCGACGCGCTGTCCGGCGCGGGATATGATGTGATTTCGGTCGGCAAAATCAAGGACTTGTTCGCAGGGCGCGGCATTACGCAAAAATTTGCCACCTCCGGCAACGACGAGGGTATGCGCGTCACGGCGGAGATCGTGCAAAAGGATTTTCACGGGCTGTGCTACGTCAATTTAGTGGACTTCGATATGCTCTACGGACACAGGCAGGACGTGGAAGGCTACGCGGCGGCGCTCTCCGCCTTTGACAGGTGGCTGGGCGGCTTCCTTCCCATGCTGCGGGAGAATGACCTGCTGATGATCACTGCCGACCACGGCTGCGACCCCGCCGACAACAGCACCGACCACACGCGCGAATATATTCCCCTGCTGGTGTACGGGAAATCGGCGCTTCCTGTGAACCTCGGCACGCGGGACACCTTCGCGGACATCACCGCCACCGTGACGGACGTCTTCGGCGTGGATTTTCCCTGTCCCGGTCGCAGTTTTTTCCCGGAAATCGCCGATATCCGCGCCCATCTGGCGCAGCTCGCCAGACAGGCCGCTTTGCGTGCCTATTGCCCTTATTCCGGCTTTCATGTGGGAGCGGCGCTTCTCGGCAAAAGCGGAAAAATATACACGGGATGCAACGTGGAAAACGGCGCCTTTTCCCCCTCTCTCTGCGCCGAACGCACCGCTTTTGCCAAGGCGGTCAGCGAGGGAGAACGCGGCTTTGTCATGATCGCCATTGCGGGCGGCAAGGACGGCGTGATCTCCGGCATCTGCCCGCCCTGCGGCGTCTGCCGTCAGGTCATGCAGGAATTCTCATTCACTATCCACAACTTAAGTACTCCCCCAGTCAGCTACGCTGACAGCCCCCTCAAAGAGGAAGCCGAATATTGCCTCCCTCTTTGAGGGAGGTGGCACGCCGTAGGCGTGACGGAGGGAGTTATTTTCCCTAAGTTGTGGTCAGTGGTTAGCCATTAGCTGTTGGCTATCCGTTGCACAAAAAGAAAGGATAACAAAAAAATATGAAACACATCACATTGCAAACCGTGCGCGGCGCGGTGTTCGGAGCGGCGATCGGCGACGCGGTGGGCGTTCCCTACGAATTTCACAGCCCCGACCGGATGATGCTGTCCCCCGCCGTCGATATGGTCGGACACGGTACCTACGGTCAGCCTGTCGGCACATGGTCGGACGATACGTCCATGATTCTCTGCACGCTTGACAACCTCGACGAGAAAAGGGATTTTCACGCGATTATGAAAGCCTTTGTCTCGTGGCAAACAAAGGGAGAATACACACCCTATCACGGCTGCTTTGACATCGGCGGCACCACATCTTTTGCTCTGATGAATTATGCCCGCTTCGGGGATATTGAGGATTGCGGGTTAGACGACGAACACAGCAACGGCAACGGTTCGCTCATGCGCATCCTTCCCGCCGCGCTCTATGCCGCCGCCCACGGACTGACCCCAGAAGAAGCGGTACTCCTCAGCCACGCGCTTTCCCGGCTCACGCACGCCCATCTCCGTTCGCAGATCGGCTGCGGCATCTTCACCTGCGTTGCGCTGGCGCTCATTGAGAATCCCGCCAAAGCCGCCGTGACCGAGGGACTGCAAAGAGCGGGAATCTTCTACGCGGATCCCGCCTATTCGTCGGAACGGGACGAATACGGGCGCGTTCTGGGAGAGAATTTCTTCTCCCTGCCACGCGACGAAATCTACAGTTCCGGTTATGTCGTCAGCACGCTGGAATGCGCCCTTTGGTGCCTGATGAATACCCACAGCTACCGCGACTGTATTCTGTGCGCGGTCAATTTCGGGGGCGACACCGACACCGCCGCCTGCGTGGCGGGCGCTCTCGCAGGACTGCTTTACGGCTACGAGGGCATTCCCGCCGATTGGCGAAGCAAAATCGCGCGCCCCGACTTCATCGAGGAAATCGTGGGAAAATTCTGCCAAGCAAACGCTATTTCATAAAAAAACACTTGCAATTCCAAGAGAGATAGGATATACTGTTATTCAGCACATAAAAGCGTTACGCTTTAAACTGCTAAATTCTTAGCATCCGCTAAATTCTTAGCGTTCGCTAAATCCTTAGCAGATGCTAAAAAATCAGCTATTATTTTTGAGAGGAAACAGCATTTATGAATTTCATCCGAAAACTCCCCATTCCGCAGG
>CACWOA010000393.1:2101-2749 GCA_902762395.1 uncultured Ruminococcus sp. | reverse complement strand
CATATCAAGCGCCACAGTTGTTTTCATTTTCTGCTGCTGCCGGTTGTTTTTGCTGTCTCTTATTTCAGCCTGTCAGATGACAGCATCATCCGTTGGGCGGCTTCATGGGGAAAAGTGTTCTTTCTCTTTTTGCTGATTCCGCTGTTGTATATCATCACTACCGTTAAACAGATAAGGAGGAAAGCCGCGTGAAAGGAAAACGGAAAAGACTGACGCTGCGCGTCGTGCTGCTGCTGCTGTCGGTGGGCTGTCTGCTGACCGCCGCGGGCTGCTGGGACGACGCGGAGATCAACGGGCGCGCCTTTGTGCTGGGCTTCGGCGCGGACGCGGGCGCGGAAGAAGGGCGCTATGACTTTACCTTTCAGCTTGCCATTCCCGTGAGCGGCAACGCCGAATCTTCCGGCGCGATTCAATACACCAACTGCACTGTGACCGGACGTTCCGTAGCGTCTGCAATCCGGCTGCTCGAAAAGGATTTGGGGCGGCAGGTGAATTTTGAACAGCTCAATGTCATCGTGATAGGCGAAGAACTGTCCCAGCGGTCATTTTTGGGACTGACCGAGCTGTTTTTCCGCCGCGCCTCGGTGCGCCGCCAGAGCTGCGTGGCGGTCTGCGCGGGCAGCGCGAAGGATTTCTTCGGCGCGTCGG
>CACWOA010000393.1:0-2086 GCA_902762395.1 uncultured Ruminococcus sp. | reverse complement strand
GGTCGCGCTGCAAAGCTACGACGATACGGGCAGCGCCGACGCAATGGCGCTCAATCTTCATTCGCTCTACAAGGTGGTGAGCAATGCCGATGAATTTTATCTGCTGAAAATGACCCCCTGCGCGCCCGATGCGCTGTCGGAGGAGGAAGGCGGCGCGTCGTCTGACACGGAATCGAATGACAGTCAGAAAATGATGCTGCGAATCTCCGGCGCGGCGGCATACGGCAGACAGGGAAATTATTTAGGCGAACTGGACGAGCAGGAACTGGAACTGCTGCGGCTGATTACCAATCGGCAGATCAGCGGCATGGTAGCGGTCAGGACGGCGGACGGCAGCGTGATTGATTGTCAGATCAAGCAGTCGCACTGCGAGACGGAATGCACGCTGCGGGAGGATATCCCGGTTTTTACCGTCCGGCTGCACCTGCGCTGCATTCCGGTAGACGGCAGCGCTGTCGGAGGAATCAATACAGGCTCCCGCACCTTTACCGAACGCGCGCGCCGCGACCTGACCGAAACATTGACCGCCCGTCTGGAGGCGCTCGTGAACAGAAGCAGGCAGTCTTTGGGTTCGTCGGTGCTGGGATTGCAGGACAAGCTGCGCCAGCGCGCGCCTGACTGGTACGAGAAGCACGCGGACGACTGGGAGGAACTCTACCGCCGCGCCTCCGTCAGGGTGGAAGTGGACTGCACAGTGATAGGAGGGGGCATTATTCAGTGAATCCGTTGCATCCGTTGCATTTGTTGCAGCTTGACATTCCCAATGTGATGATACCGCTGCTGCTGATTTCGTGGCTGGGGCAGGTGCGTCTCTGCCGCGGATGGGAAGGGGAGGAATACCGCCGCGAAAAAACGGTGGCGCAATACGGGGGACTGGCTTGCCTCGCGGCGGCGGTTGGGGTGGTCATTTTGAATTTTTTTTCCTGATACGATTGCATTTTTTGAAAGAAAATGCTATAATACTCTTGAAAAACAAGGCGTGCCTTCGCGTTTTGCCGATTTTTTTTACAGGAGTGATTGATTTGAAATGCCCCTACTGCGGATATTCCGAAAGCAAGGTCGTCGATTCCCGCCCCACGGATGACGGGAGCAAAATTCGCCGCAGACGCGAATGTTTGCAGTGCGACAAGCGTTTCACCACCTATGAATATGTGGAAGCCGTTCCCATCATTGTCATCAAAAAGAACAAATACTGCGAGCCGTTTGACCGCGAAAAGCTGCTGCAAAGTATGCTGCGCGCCTGCAAAAAGAGCGAGATCGACCTGAAGGCGCTGGAAAAAGCGGTGGACGACATCGAAAACCTGCTGGTCAATTCGCCCAGTCATGAGGTGACGTCGGTGCAGCTCGGGGAGTACGCCCTCGAAAAGCTCATGGATATCAACCAGGTCGCCTATGTGCGTTTTGCCTCGGTCTATCGGCAGTTTCAGGATATCGACACCTTTATGAGAGAACTGAAAAAACTCTCGAACAAAGACTAAGGCACTGTTCAAAAATAATCTGAACAATCTGACTTGTCTTAAGCTTGGAATACACCAAGTATTCCTGCGCTTCTCCGCCTTGTCATAGCCGAAAAATCCTGCGTCATCTTTGTCCATCTTATTTTCTCACAGTGCCTAATCCAATATAAAACGCGTCATTGCCCTTTTATTGCAAGGCACAATGACGCGCTTTTCTTTTTTTTGGGGGTTATTCGTCCGATGAACCCGATTCATCGGGTTCATCGGGTTCATCGGGTTCATCGGGTTCATCGGATACACGGCAATACAGGCGCAGATTTTCCAATGTATTCTGCCCGATGCCTTTGACGTTGATCAGCTCGTCCACCGAATCGAAGCCGCCTACCGTTTCGCGATAGTCGATGATGGCTTGCGCTTTCTTTTCTCCTATGACGGGAAAAAACGCCGTAAGCTCCTCCGCCGTGGCGGTGTTGATGTTGATGGTGTTCCCTGTTTCCTGCGCATCGCAGGATGAAGCAATGCCGTCCGACGCGGAACACAAGGGGAGAGAAGGATGATATTGCGTATCGGAGACAACGCAGGCGTGAAAGTGAAGCGTCTGCACAAAGTAAAAGACGGCAATGAAGACG
>CACWOA010000392.1 GCA_902762395.1 uncultured Ruminococcus sp. | reverse complement strand
CCTCAGCGGACGCAAAGAATACATCGCCCAGCACGGCAGCGAATTCATCGAACTGGCAGACGTACAGTAGCGCTCGCATTCGCTCGCTAAGAGAATAGAGAATAACGAATAGTGAATAGTGTCGGAGCGCCTTTGGCGCTGAAATAGATAGCACACGGTGACACCACCTTCTTTACTAACCACTGACCACTAATCACTGTCCACTAAAAAAGGAGAACCTATGGCACCTAAAAAGAGAAGAGCCACACCACAAAAAGCCGCCATGAGCGGTTACATCAAAGGCGCGGGCGAAGTCGTTTCGCAGGCGATCGTTGACACGCTCGAGGGCAATTATATGCCCTACGCCATGAGCGTCATCATGAGCCGCGCCATTCCCGAAATCGACGGCTTCAAGCCCTCCCACCGCAAGCTGCTCTATACGATGTACAAAATGGGGCTTCTCACGGGGGCGCGGCAGAAATCCTCCAAAATCGCGGGTTCCACCATGGCGCTCAATCCCCACGGCGACGCGGCGATTTACGACACCATGGTGCGCATGACCGTCGCATATGAAGCGCTCCTGCACCCTTATGTGGATTCCAAGGGGTCCTTCGGCAAGGCGTATTCCCGCGACACGCAGGCGGCAGCCTCCCGATATACCGAGGCAAAGCTCGCGCCCATTGCCGCGGAACTCTTCCGCGACATCGACAGCGACGCCATCGACATGATCGACAACTTCGACAATACCATGAAGGAGCCGTCCCTCCTCCCCGTCACCTTTCCCACCATCCTCTGCAACAGCAACACCGGCATCGCGGTCGGCATGGCGAGCGCCATCTGCTCCTTCAACCTCAACGAACTGATCGAAACCACCATCCAGCTTCTCAAAAATCCCAAACACGACATCAGCTCCACCCTTCTCGCCCCTGATTTCCCCGGCGGCGGGCAGATTCTCTACAACAAGGACGAGCTGCAAAAAGTGTACCACACGGGACGCGGCAGCATCAAGGTGCGCGCCCGCTATACCTACGACAAAGACGCGAACTGCATCGACATCACGCAGATTCCCCCCACCACCACCTGCGAACAGATCATCGAAAAGGTCATCGACCTCGTCAAGACCGGCAAGATCAAGGAGATTTCCGACATCCGCGACGAGCAGGGTCTGCACGGTCTGCGTGTCACTATCGACCTCAAACGCAATGCCGACCCCGACAAGCTCATGCAAAAGCTTTACAAATTCACCACGCTGGAGGACAGCTTCGCCTGTAATTTCAACGTGCTGATCGACGGCTCGCCGAGGGTGCTGGGCGTGGACGGAATTCTCGACGAGTGGATCAGATTCCGTATGAACTGCGTCGAACGCCGCACCCGCTTCACATTGGAAAAGAAGAAAGACCGCCTGCACCTGCTCGAAGGCTTGCAGAAGATTCTTCTCGACATCGACAAGGCGATCAAAATCATCCGCGAGACCGAGGAAGAAGCCGACGTGGTGCCGCCACATCAACCGCGAGTATATCCTCAAACGCACGGAGGATATCGAAAATCTCCGCCATGACATTGCCGATTTAGAGGATATCCTGTCCTCTCCCCAGCGCGTCAAGAAAATCATCATCGCCGAACTCAAAGAGGTCGCCAAGAAATACGGTCAGCCGCGCAAGAGCATGATCCTCTACGACGTGGAGGAAACCGCCATCGACGAGGTATCGCTGGTCCCCGATTACCCGGTAAATATTTTTGTCACCAAAGAGGGCTACATCAAAAAGATCAGTCCCCAGTCGCTCCGCATGAGCAGCGACCAGAAGCTCAAAGACGGCGACGAGATCGTGCAGACCTTCGAGACGCGCAACGTGGCGGAGCTTCTCTTCTTCACCGACCAGTGCCAGGTCTATAAATCCAAGGCCTCCGAATTCAGCGACACCAAGGCGAGCGTCCTCGGCGAATATATCCCCGCCGTGCTGGGCATGGCGGAGGACGAACACGTCATCTATTGCGTGCTGACCACCGATTACAGCGGCTATGTCCTCTTTGCCTACGAAAACGGCAAGGTCGCCAAGGCGGAACTCAGCGCCTACGCGACCAAGACCAACCGCCGCAAGCTTCTTGCCGCCTACAGCGACAAGGCGCCGCTGGTCAAAATGCTGCACATCCCCGCCGACTGCGACATCCTTCTCCGCGCCACCAACGGCAAGGTGCTGATTTTCGGTTCCGACGCCGTTGCCGCCAAGACCCGCAGCTCCCAAGGCGTGCAGGTCATCACCCTGCGCCGCAACGCCAGAGTCAACGATATGGTGATTTACCAAGAGGGCATGGTCAAAAACGAGAGCAAATTCCGTCCCAAAAACCTGCCCGCCGCAGGCTCCGCCGACGATTCCGACGAGGGCGAACAGATCACGCTGCTTTATTAGTGATGAGTGGTCAGTGGTTAGTCAGTGTGAAGTGTGAAGTGTGAAGTGTGAAGTGGGAAGTGGGGAGAAATGATTTGTAAAGACGGCACAAGCAGCGCTTAAGCAAACACGGTATGAATACCCCTCTCCCCTCCCCGGTTCAATATCAGACCGTAACGTACAAAAAGACCGGACAAACGATGATGCCCCTACAGGCACATCCGCTGTCCGGTCTTTTTTTGTTGTCTGTGAAAGATTAGCGCAATCCCTTATAGAGGTTAATGCAAGGCACTTCCTGGAGTTGGTATTTCCATTGGTCTGACTAGATTGAGTATCAATCCCTTATAGAGGTTAATGCAAGATATGACCACGCTGATTAACATAGCGTCCGGTGCCAGTGGGTATCAATCCCTTATAGAGGTTAATGCAAGCTTACAAAAGATGAACGGCAGTTGAATATCCTTAAG
>CACWOA010000391.1:1664-2346 GCA_902762395.1 uncultured Ruminococcus sp. | reverse complement strand
ATATAAAGTATGATGAATCAAAAGAATCGGTTAGGAGGCGTTTTGTTATGAAAGTTATCGGCGGCGGGCTTCCCAACGGGGCGGAGATTTCGTCCTCTATGTTCGGCAAATACACGCTGGAGATTCCGGAAGGATTTTTCAAGTCCCGCAAGGTCGTGCTGAACGACCATCTGGTCGCGGTAGAGCATATCACTGAGGAAAACAAGTACAGCATCCTCGGCAAGGCCGGATGGGGCACGCTGGGCGCGATCGCCCTCGGGCCGGTGGGGCTCCTGGCGGGGCTGGTGCTCGGCGGCAACAGCAAGGAGCTTTGCTGCGCCTGCAAGCTGGACACCGGCGAGGAATTCCTCGTGAGCTGCGAGACGGAGGAGTGCCAGAAGCTGAAATCCCTGGCGCAGAAAAACGCGGGGAAGCTGGCGAAAAACGTCCCTGTCATCGACGCGCAGATCGAGGAGAAGGAAGACGTGATGGCGACGCTGGAGCGCCTCGGAAAGCTCCGGGACGACGGCGTGGTCTCCGAGGACGAGTTCCAGCAGAAAAAGGCGGAGCTGATGTCCCGGTTGTAAGGTTATGAAAAAATTCCCTAACATCAAAGGAGGCACACCCTATGAGATCCTTTTCGATTCCCATTTCCCGGCGTGATTTTGTGAAGATGGCCGGTCTTGCGGCGGCGGGCGCTTTC
>CACWOA010000391.1:0-1609 GCA_902762395.1 uncultured Ruminococcus sp. | reverse complement strand
GGACGTCTGCGTGATCGGCGGCGGCCCCGCGGGAACGGCGGCGGCGATCAGCGCGGCGCGGGGCGGCGCGTTGACCGTCCTGGTGGAACGTGGCGTCGCCCTCGGCGGCCTCGCGGTGTTGGGCTGCGTCTACCCGTTCATGGACACGTTGGCGCCGGACAGCGATACGCCCTATGTAGCGGAAGTCAAGAAACGGCTCCGGGAGCACGGCATCGAGCCCCACGACGGCGTGACCGAGCAGACCTGGCACAATCCCGAGATCCTTGCGCTGATTTACGACGAGATGTGCGAGGAGTCCGGCGTGAACGTGCTTTACCAGGCGGTGCTGGTGGACGTCCTGAAGTCCGGTTCGTCGATCTCGGCCTGTGTCGTGCAGACTATCGAAGGCCTTGCGGCGATCCGCGCGAACATTTTCGTCGACGGCACCGGCGACGCGTTCCTCGCCAGAGCGGCGGGCGTTCCCTATGAGAAGGGCTACGAGAAGACGGGCAGCAACCAGCCTCTTTCCTTCCGCTTCGAGATGGGCGGCATTGACATCAAGCGGCTGTACCAATACGACGCCGTCGAGCTGAAGGACGACTGGTGCAAGTCGAAACCGCCGTATTTCGAGATCGCCGAGGCGATGCACCGAAAGCAGCGTTATGTACTGGAGGAATTCATGTCAAAGGGCGTGGAGAGCGGCGAACTGACCCAGGAAGAGGCCGAGTATATGCAGGCCTTTACCATCATCGGGAAAACCGGCGTGATGAGCATGAACTGCCCGGAAATTCCCGTGCGTTTCCGCGCTACCGATCCCCTTTCCTACAGCAAGGCCGTCGCCTTCGGCCGGAAGATGATGCGCCATATCGCCGATTACATGGTAAAACACATGCCGGGCTTCGAGCACGCGTACATCAGCCGCGAGGCGACGATGCTGGGCGCGCGGGAATCGTGGCGGATCCGGGGCAAATATTATCTGGTGGAGGACGATTACCACAAGCAGAGCCGTTTCCCCGACGCGGTCTGCCGCACCGCGTGGTATATCGACGCCCACGGGGAGAATGTTTCGGAGAAGCTGCCGAAGGGCGGGTTCTACGAGATTCCTTATCGTTCGCTGGTCTGCGACGAGGTCCCGAACCTCCTCACGACGGGCCGCTGCATCAGCGCCAGCTTCATCCTGCAGGCTTCCATGCGCATCCAGCCCACCTGCATGAGCATCGGAGAAGCGGCGGGCGTCGCGGCGGCATGGGGCCTCGCCCACGGCACGAGCGCGAACGAGGTGCGCTGGGAGGAGATACCGAAGGACAAGAGAAGTTACGTCACCGCAGGGTAATACTAGTCTCAGTTAAGGTAATCTTTACTGAGACTGCATGAGACGTCACACGCGCCGTAGGCTCGTGTGTAGCACGCATAGCGTGCGTATCTCGCGTGCCCTTTGGGTATCGGTCAAAATTTGATTTCAAATTTTGGTCGAAGATTAGTATGAGGGGAAATCGTCCCGGCAATTTCTGCCTGGACGATTTTTTTGCCATTTTTTATTAATTTAATTTAGTTTTTATTTGCGCTGACGAAAAAAAAGCGATAAAATAGGTATACGTCGAAATATCGACAGCTGATTATACAGGGGGAA
>CACWOA010000390.1 GCA_902762395.1 uncultured Ruminococcus sp. | reverse complement strand
TTCCATGCCGAGAATACCCGACCACCCCTGCGCGCACCCCGGCTGTCCGGAGCTGGTGCCGAGGGGCAGAAAGTATTGCGATGAACACGCCGCCATGCACACGGAGGAACAGCGTCCGGCCGCCGCCAGAGGATACGGCGCGGCTTGGCGCGGTGCGAGGAAGCGTTACCTTGCGGCACACCCGTTTTGCGTGGAATGCATGAAGGAAGGCAGGTGCGTCAAGGCGATTGACGTCGACCACATCATTCCGCACCGTGGAGATATGAAACTCTTCTGGGACGAATCCAACTGGCAGCCGCTTTGCCACCGCCACCACAGCATCAAGACCCGGCGTGAAGACAGCAGCCCGGAATACCGATATTGAAAAACAGCGACTCTCCGATATCGGAAAGCCGCTGTTTTGTTACTTCTTAAAGATGTCCGAATGTGAGCCTGTGTCAACCAACGTCAGCGTAAGAATGTCGTCCTCAATCAGATACACAAGTAACCAATCAGGTTTGATATGACATTCTCGGAAGCCGGCAAAATTCCCTGTCAGAGCGTGATCATGATATCTTGCGTCAAGTTCTTTTCCCTGTCGCAAAAGATCAACCACAGTGTCGAGAGCGGTCATATCTAAATTGCGTTTCTTCATGAGCTTATAGCTTTTCTTAAAAGCTGTAGTGAATTTAACCTGATACATCAGCTATCCAACGCCGCCTTTAATTCTTCCATTGACGTGTAGCCCTGAACGGAAGGGTCTGCGGAAATACGTTTTGCTTCTGCCATCGCATCCAGCGTTTTCTGGGAATACTGCGGCATTTCTATCGCAAATGGAATTCCTCCGCGAAGAACACACTGATAGAGGAACAGGTTGACCGCGCCGGACATATCAATCCCGAGGTTCTCGAAAAGTTCAGTAGCGGCTTTCTTGACGTCAGCATCGATTCGAATTTGAGTGGGTACAGTTGGCATTTAATTTCATCTCCCTTCGGCTTCATCTGTATTATAGCTCAAACGGTTTACATTGTCAATCAAAATAGCAAAATTCAAAATAAGTTCACAATGGCAATCCGTTGCGAAGTGGGGCACCCCCAGGGGGCGTCAGAATCTCTGCACGGTGTGAAAATAAAGACCGTCGCCGTGAAAATAAAGACCGTCGCCCCCCTTCGCGTGCAAAAAAAGCGTATTCAAAAGGGTATTTGCCCGAGCCGCCTTAGTGCGGCTTTTTTCTTATCGAAATGAGGTGTTTAACATACCGACAAAATCGAACAACATCGGCGGACGCGGCGGCGCAAGACCCGGCGCGGGACGCAAGAGATCCTCCGTCAGGGAAAAAGCGGAGAGCGGCAATCCCGGCGGCAGACGGCTGGAGGTGCTGGATATTCCCGAAGTGGAGGGCGTAGAAATGCCCAAGCCGCATGAATTCCTTTCCGCCGAACAGCGCGACGGTTCCACCCTCCAAGCCGAGGAAATCTACAGGGAAACGTGGGAATGGCTGCGGAAGGTGGGCTGCGCGGCGAAGGTCTCTCCGCAGCTGCTGGAGCGATACGCCGTCTGTTCCGCGCGGTGGATTCAGTGCGAGGAGATGACCAACCGCATGGGCTTTCTCTCCAAGCACCCGACCACGCAGAAGCCGATTCCCTCGCCGTTTATCAACATCGGCATCAATTACATGAATCAGGCGGTGCGGCTGTGGAATGAAATCTTCCAGATCGTCAAGGAAAATTGCAGCACCGATTACGGAGAAGTCTCTCCGCAGGACGACCTGATGGAACGCCTGCTCAGAGCAAGGAAGGGGTAATTTTTTTATGTTTGAAAAAGTGAATCCGGCTCATCCGGACAAGATAGCCGACCGCATTGCGGGTGCGATTGTTGACTTGGCGTATTCCAAAACCGAAAACCCGCGTATTGCCGTAGAAGTCCTTATCGGACATGGCGTCGCGCATATCATCGCGGAAACCTCCGTGCATATTCAGCCGGAGGAAGTGGACGCTATCGTCCGAAGAATCGCGGGTGACGTCACCGCTGTTTACACGGAAAGCTCGCAGGATGGGCGTTTAGCGGAAAATCAGTCCGGCGCAATCCGCTGCGGCGACAACGGCATTTTCCGGGGCGTTCCCGTCACGGAGGAGCAGAATGCCCTTGCGGAACTGGCGGCGCTGCTGTATATGTTTTACCCCTCGGACGGAAAATACATCCTCGACGGTCACAGGCTGGTGATCTGCCAGAGCAACGCCGGCACCGAGGAACTTGCCGATCTCTGTCCCGGCGCGGAGATCAATCCGCTGGGTGATTGGACGGGCGGCACCGATGTGGACACCGGCGCGACCAACCGCAAGCTCGGCTCCGACATGGGCGATTCCCTGACCGGCGGCGGACTTCACGGGAAGGATTTATCCAAGGCGGACGTGAGCGCGAACATCTACGCCTTTCTGAAAGCGCAGGAAACGGGAAAGCCTGTGGAATTCAGCTGCGCCATCGGCGACGAAGCCGTGGGCGGCGTGCCTTATGAAGAAATTGTCGAGACTGCCCGAAAGTATATCGCTGATCTGGGCGGCTTTGAAAAATTCGCGGAATGGGGGCTGATACGCTTTGAAAACAACGACTGAAATGCAGCTTGTCCCGGTCACGAAGCTGGTACCTTATGTGAATAACGCCCGAACGCACAGCCCGGAGCAGATCAACAAGCTCCGGGCTTCGCTGCGTGAATTCGGATTTATCAACCCCGTCATCATCGACCGGAATTACGGCGTGATCGCCGGACACGGACGCAT
>CACWOA010000389.1 GCA_902762395.1 uncultured Ruminococcus sp. | reverse complement strand
AGCGCAGGAATACTTGGTGTATTCCAAGCTTTGACAACGAAGTCAGAGCCGAAAAAGACAAGTCAGATTGTTCAGATTATTTTTGAACAGTGCCTCAGATAAAAACAGGCAATGAAAAACCGTGCTGTGACCGTTTCGGAAACAACACGGTTTTTTCTGCTGTCACATAACAGTGATCTTGTTTTCGCCGACCGGATGGGCATCCTTGGTGACGGTGGGAACGCCGACCGCCACGGAAAGGGAAAATCGGTGTCCCTCCGGGAAATGCAGCTTCTCCGCAAAGACCGCGCCGTTCTCTCCTTCAAACGCCCGCTTGCACATGCCGATAATGACCGAACCCAGCCCCATCGAATACGCCGCCAGCGCCAGGTTTTCGGCGGCAATCCCGGCGTCCAGGGCGCTCCATACGCTCTGCGCGTCGGAAGAGATGAAAATGACGGTCGGCGCGTTGTAAAACGCTTTGCCGTTGCGGGCCATCATGCGCTGTTTTGCCCCCTCATCGCTGCCCGACATGATGAGGCGGTTCACTTCCTGCTCCAATTGGGTGATGACGGCTTGGTCAGAACAGAAGGTAAAATGCCACGATTGCAGGTTGATGGCGGAAGGGGAAGCGGTGGCGGCTGTCATCAGCGCGTCAAGCTGTTCCTGTGTGAGCGGGGTATCCGCAAATCCGCGGGTGCTGCGCCGCTGCGCAATGGCTTCCAACACCGGATTGTTTATGGTACTCATGTTGCTGCCTCTTTTCGTTATGGATGTTTGTATTGTTACATTCCTTTAGCCTTACGGGTACAGGCTCTCATGGCTTCCATCACGGCGCTTCGCAATCCCTTTTCTTCGAGAACGCGCACCGCTTCGATGGTGGTGCCGGCGGGGGAACAGACCATGTCCTTCAGTTCGCCGGGGTGCTTGCTGCCTGCGCACGGGGCATTCCGTCCGCGACGGCCGCATCCGCCATGGCTTCGATAAAGAGAAACACATAGGCGGGAGAACTGCCGCTGACCGATACGACCGCGTCCATCAGGTGTTCGCTTATCACCTCGGTCAGACCGAAGCCGCCAAGGATTTGGCAGGCATAGGACAATTCTTCCTCCGTCACATTGGCGTTGGGGGTAACAGCGGTCATGCCTGCTCCCACCATGGCGGGAGTGTTGGGCATGGTGCGGATGATTTTGCACTTGTCGCTGCCCAATCGCTGGGCAAGGGAAGCAAGCGTCTGTCCGGGGGCAATGGTGATGATAATCTGCTGCTGGGTGACATAGGGCGCAATTTCCGCGATCACGTCGGAATAATACTGCGGTTTGACAGCGAGAAGAAAGACTTCCGCGTTTCTGACCACTTCCGTGTTGTCGGAAGTGGTGGCGACGCCGTATTGCTCCCGCAGCGTGTTCCGTCTGTCCGCGCTGATATCCGACATAATGATATCATCCGCGCTGAAAATGCCGCTGCGGATGATGCCGCTCATCATGGCGGTCGCCATATTGCCCGCGCCGATAAAGCCTAATTTTTTCATAACAGGTTCCAATCCTTTCAATGGTGCGTTCACCCTATCCGGAATGAGAGGCGTCGGTCTGCGGCGCTTCCCGCCCGAAAAGACGGTGTGAAAACAGGAAAAGTTCATATTGCCGCTTTTCGCGGTCGAGGTAGTCACCGAGGTGTTTGTAAATCACGGTCGCCGTGATAATCAAAGCCCCTATCCATGCGACACGGTTGGATTCCAGTCCCACGGTGAGAAGCAGCATGACGACATAGCTTATCATGACGCGCAGGCTGTGAGGGCAGATGCGCAGTACCGTAGAAAACAGCACCAGCGGCAGCGCCAGCCAGAATGCCATCCGCCACTCGGGCAGCAATCCGAGCCATACGCCGAAGGTGACGGCGATGGCTTTGCCGCCGCGACGGTGCAGCATAGGGCTGAAAGCGTGTCCCAGCACGGGGGACGCCATGACCGCCGCAAACAGCAGATTGTCAGCCGCGAGACTGCGGGAAGCCAGCCACATCGGTACCGAGCCCTTTGCCAGCTCAAGCAGCAGGCAGAAAATGCCGCAGGGAATGCCGATGCAGGAAAAGACATTGCCGCACCCGGGGTTGCCGTCCTTGCTGATTTGGGTGATGTCCTTCCGGTACAGCCATTTGGGAATCAGATAACTGTACATCACGCTGCCCGAGAAAAATCCCACGGCAGTCCATATCAGATAGTTTGCCATAGAAAAGCCTCCGCCAGCCGGAGCAGGAAAGATCCCGTCAATCCATTGACCCGATGACTGTGGATCATTATACCATATTCCGGCGGATTTGTCATCTTTTTCATGTGAGTAATTGGAAAATCTTTTTTAAATCTTTTTCCGGATCCCTTCGTCAGAAATGCCCGAGGATAAAACGACAGATATCTTCCGCCGCGTGGGGATTGATGTGTTTCCGCTGTGCCGCCAGCATGGTCTCCTGCGCGTCCTTGTCGATCCCCTTCTGCGTCGTCGACGTGATGACCTTCACGTAAGTGAGTTCGGGCGGGATGAACGTCTGCCCGTCCTTGGTCACGCAGACGGAAACGATGTCCCCGTTCTCCAGCTTT
>CACWOA010000388.1 GCA_902762395.1 uncultured Ruminococcus sp. | reverse complement strand
CGCGACGGCGAGGACTTCGAGTATAAGACCGCCTGGGAGAAGACCGACGAGCTGGGCGTCACCGCGGGAGAGTATAACGCCGACAACGATAAATAGACGCTTTGAAGACTTGGGCGTCGGTTGCGGAGGTTGTGGCGGTTGCGTCTGTGCCGGCGCTTTTACCGCAGGCACAAAGCGACAGCATCATGGCAGCCGCCATGCATATTGATAAAACAGATATTTTTTTCATTCTTATTCCCTCTTTTCTTTATCTGTAGTTGGAATTATAACACAAAATAACAGCCTCGTCCATTCTTCTCTCCTCTTTTTTTCGAAAAAATCATAATCTTTTCACAGAACGTTCACTTTTCTGTATGAAACTGCCGCCACTATGATACCCTGCACAAGGTCAACTGCGCCTATCGGCTATCGCTGTGGTTCCGGGGCAAGAGGATCGCCTCCGAGGCGCTCGGGCTGATGCCGGGCTACCTGGACAGCGAAACGGATATTGAAATCATCACCGCAAGCACGATGGTGGAGAATCAAGCGTCCGCCGCCGTATTGCGAAAGAACGGCTTTCTCCCTGTCGTCCACGCGACGACCGAGGACCGGGGATTTGAACAGCCCGCCATAACGGACAAATGGATCCGATAATACCACCGTCAGAAACCACGTGGATGACAGAAATGTCATCCGCGTGGTTATTTAATACGACGGCATCGTCCCTGATTATCTATAAATAAGTCCCCCTATTTATCTATATTTTTCCAATTTGTCAACTATTTTTTGTTTTGTTTATGATATACTTGAATCATGTTTCTGTCGTTCTCGCGTTCGTCATTGCGTTCAGTGTGCTGACCATCGTGCCGGGCAATGTCCTGCACTCGTGGTATGTCAGCGCCGCGGAACTGGCCGGAGGCGAAACGGGAGCCGAGGAAACCTATCAAAGCGGCGCTTTCACCTACACGCTGGTAAATGAATATACCAACGTGAAGCTGCTGTCCTACAGCGGCGACTCGGAAAGCCCGGAGATCCCCGACACAATCGACGGAAAGTTCGTCACCGTGCTGGGTTCCGGCCTTTTTTCCGACAAGGGCTTCCTGTTGTTGATACTTACCTTCTATGCACCCATAATGATGGTCTTGGCTGGTCGCTTCCCCGCCTACTACCGCTGGATGGCTTTCCTGCCGTTATTGGGTTCCATCATGTCCATCGCTGTCAGAAACCGTTGGTGGTGCGCCGTGCTTTGTGTGGCTGCTCTCTTAATGTCGGTTTCCGGCATCAGGTCGATGTTGCCTGATGGGCAGGGCAACTACGGCAATCTGCATTCTTTTGTGCAGCGGCAGCGTTTCAAGTCATCCGATGTGATAGTTTGTCCTTTTTCAATGTTTTATGAGATAAAGCCGGTTTGCGACACCTGCTATTTCGCTGGTGTTTTCCCGACAGAATATATCCGTCATGTAGACTATATTGTCGAGGCACCCGACGGTGATAGTTTTGACAAGCCCATCACTGATTACGTCGGCCAGATGAAGGCTGACACGACTTTGGCGCTCGTCGCCATAGACCACTGTGAACATCCCTCGTTAACATTATATCAAGTTAGGAAGAAACATGAGTAAACATATCATCCGGCTTATCCGCCCACACCAATGGCTGAAAAACAGTTTTGTTTTTACCCCCTTGTTTTTTAGCCGCCATGCCACCGAGTGGTGTTATGTATGGCCTTGCGTCTTGGCGTTTCTCGCCTTTTGCTTCACTGCCAGCGGGGTATATTGCTTCAACGACATCTATGATGCCGAAGCCGACCGGATGCATCCAGTGAAGCGGATGCGGCCTGTCGCCAGCGGGCGCGTCAGCACAAGCACGGCATACGTCATGATGGGAATGGCGTGGCTCATCGCCTTCGCACTGGTCGTTTTGGGCAGTTTCTTCAGCGGTAGACCGGAGAAGGGACTCGCCGCCACGCTGCTCTTCTATATGGTCATCAACATTGCCTACAGCGTAAAATTAAAGCAAATCGCACTTCTCGATGTGTTCATTATCGCCATGGGTTTTGTGCTGCGCATCGTGGCAGGTGGACTGGCCACGGGCATCGTCCTCTCGCATTGGTTGGTGGTCACGACATTCCTGCTCGCGCTCTTCCTCGCACTCGCCAAGCGCCGCGACGACGTGGCTCTCTACGAATCGTCGGGCATCAAGGCAAGGAAGAACGTGGAGAAAAGCGCACCGGCAACGCAGAGGATCAGCAGCGGCATCGTGAATCCGACGTACGGCATGTTCGCGCCGGCGGCGGCCATCAGTGCCCAGAGGTTGATCGGCGGGCACGCGGCGCTCATCGCAGCGAGGAGGAAGATCAGCGCGACGCGCTTGTCCTCCTCAACGCCCATCGCGGCGAGGACCGCTCCCACGAGCCCTCCGACCGTCATCACGGTGGTCGCGCCGGAGCCTGTCACGGCACCTGGCACCATCATGACGACCATCAGGAGAA
>CACWOA010000387.1 GCA_902762395.1 uncultured Ruminococcus sp. | reverse complement strand
CGGAATATTTGATATTGTACCACACTCTGCCGGTGGAATCCTTTTTTTGTCCGACATAAACGTACTTGTCGCCCTTGTGCGCCTTGCTGACGACGGTGTTTTTCAGACCTGCGTCGGCTCTGATCATCACGGGATTGCCCGTGACCTCCACCTGCGTCGCCGCGGAAACGGGCAGGGCAAAACCTGCCGCGAGCATGGCGGTCATAGATACAGTCGCGATGGTTCTTTTGATAGATTTGTTCATGATGAAAGTCTCCTTATAATATTATTATCAATCAATACTCCACTTTTCAGCAACGTAAATCTTCGCGGTTTTATTCTCCAGGTCTTCGATAAAATAGTTGTTATCTTGATTTGCGAGAAGATAATCGTTGACGTCGCCAATGCTCATATTAAAGTAATGGCAGACCGCGTTTCTGACCTGAATCACGAAGGGGTTGACATATTTCTCAGTGCTGCCGGATGCGCCGATGATGTAATCTCCGTCATGCTTGAAGACATACTCACCGGCGGCGATCTCCGCGTCGTTGGTGATATCGCCTTCCTGATCAGCGGGGGTTCCGTCCTTGTATGTGACGGTGAAGGTCAGGGTGCTTCCGTCGAGCTTTTCCTCAATCGTGGCGGCAGGATACATTTCTTTCCACGAAATATAGGCTTCGTCCGAAGTGATGTCCTCGAAAACCGCCTTCATGAAGGTATCTTCTTTGACGGTATCGTCTTTCATGGTATCTTGCTTTTTGCTTTCACACGCCGCGAAAGACAGGAGCATAGCACCGACCGCCAGAATGGAAATGATGGTTCTGATTGTCTTTTTCATGATGCTTTTTCTCCTTTGGTTGAATTAGAATGATATTGATATTACAATTCTCCTGCGGTAAGAAAGCAACTCTTTCAACGGAGAATCGTATGCAGCGAAATCGTAATAATTTAAGATGGCTGTTTCGGACATACACCAGGAACGAATTGCTCAAGTGTGCGGCGTCCTGTAAAGTGTAGACAACATAATCTCCGTCGAGTGTAAAGACATATTCGCCGGCGCTGACAGGTTTATCATTGGTAAATGAAACAGGTTCGCTTACAATTGGCTCATATCCATCCGCCACCTTGAAGGAGCAATCCATTTGCCGAACGGATTCTGAAGTATCATGCGTCATGCTCCTTTCTGTTGATTTACTTTACGCGGCGCACATATTTCGGCTTTTCCGGCAGATACTTTACGCGTATGGTGGTACCGACCACCGCGCCGAACGGCGGATTGCCGAGTTTGGCCGTGACGATCTCGCCCTCGGCGTTCTGATATTCGACATAGTACGTTTCATTGGTGGAAACGCTGCCGTCCGCGTCGGTCTGCGTATCGGTATCAATGCGGGAAACCACCGCGTCCGCTTCAATGCCGTTTTCGTTGATTTTTTTGTTGCGCAGGAAGCTGTAAACCGCAACGATCACGACTACAACTGCGACAACTCCGATGATAACATACATAAATGGTTCCATAGTTACTTTGCTCCTTCTTAAATATGGAATGTTGAGAACAGTCTTATGAAATCTTATGGCGGTCTGAAATCCGGTCTTCCGTTTTTACCGCACAACATTGTGATCACTTCCTTCAATATGGCGGTCATTTGCTTAGGCACTGTGAGGAAATAAGATGGACAAAGATGACGCAGGATTTTTCGGCTATGACAAGGCGGACAAGCGCAGGAATACTTGGTGTATTCCAAGCTAAGCGCAGGAATACTTGGTGTATTCCAAGCTTTGACAACGAAGTCAGAGCCGAAAAAGACAAGTCAGATTGTTCAGATTATTTTTGAACAGTGCCTTATATAACCCCTATTTTTTTATAGTTTACATGGGCGTGTCCAATAAATGTCCAGTATAAATGACCGTTTTTTTAATTACAATTATGTTATTGTTATTACAATTTTGTTATTATTTATTTTGATAAGTATGATTGAACAATATTAAGACAACAAAAAATCGCTTTGCCCCATTTTATAGGAAGCAAAGTGGGACGGAAAAATTACTGTCATCGATCTCATGTGACAGGAAATTCCTTGGACTTATTTTGCGCCCTGCCGCGTCATCGTCCTAGGCAGGCGCCAGCCTGCCGTCGTCCCGGCTGACGGCAAGCCGTCAGCGGTTCCTTGCAAGACACAAAATATCCTCGCAAATCATTGTCCACTTTCAACCGAAAATTAGTATCAGCTATGGATAATGGCAGTATATCATGCCCTGTCCAATAAATGTCCAATACAAACGCCCTTATTTGCAACATTCGCTTACAAACTTTTGCTGTAAATTTTGTTTGTTTTAACGACAATAAAAACCACGCCCGAAGAGATGTGCTTGTGCGGCTCTTCGGGCGCAGGTGAATGATTGATAAAGAAAAGAGTTCCCCTTCCGAAATTGCGTACCGGACATACTGCTGGTGGTAAAGCCGTCCGGCAGTATGCCTGATACAAAAACATATATGGAGTAGATAAGGTATAGTCAATGCTGGGAAAGAAGTGACCAAGTATGCTGCCGACAGTCACATAGTGCCGCCGGCAGATACTCGGACAAGATTACATAGGAGAATGTAGGTATAGTCTGATAAAACGATGAATGACTCACCTACGCGACGCCCTTTTTGTGTCTGAACACGGCATACGCCGCACCTGCCGCGGAAAGGAACAGAAGCAGACAGAGCAGGGCGATGGTCATGCCAGCTTCGCCCGTGCCGGGGGAATCAGAACCGGTGGAGGCGGGCATAATCTTGAATTTATGGGTCACAGTGCCGTCATCGAATTGGACGGTGAGCGTATGCTCGCCGACGCTGAGTGTATTCAGATACTCCGGCTTGAGCGTCAGGCGCAGACTGCCCGTGTCGGCGGTGATATACTTTCTGTCAACCACGTTGCCGTCCACCCACACGCCTCCGTTGAATTTTCCAAAGGTCTGGTCGTCATTGGACACGCTCTTGATAACGAACAACAGAGAGTCGCTGCTGTTTTTTCTCCACTGATAAGTGGGGTCTTTGGCGGTGGATACTTCGTCGTCTTTTGTACCGTCCGGCACGAAAGCATAGTTGTCATTTTCTGCCGTTGGGTCTGTGATAGTCACGGCAACAGGTTCCGGACCCTCTATATCGGTGTGATTATCGTCACCGGCTACCTTGTACCATACATAATAGGTTCCGACGTTGGTGGCTTTCGGGATGGATGTGGTATAAGGTTGTGTGGCTTCGGTTGCGGTGCCGAGGGCATACTGCATCTCGCCGCCGGTGGCTTCGCCTGCGGTCACAAGCG
>CACWOA010000386.1 GCA_902762395.1 uncultured Ruminococcus sp. | reverse complement strand
CAGAAATCAAACCGTTTCGCGGCGTTCGCTTCACCTCCCGGGCGGGAGAGATGGACGATTTGCTGTGTCCTCCCTATGACATCATCAACGAGCAGCAAAGAAGCGAATACCTTGAGAAAAATCCCAACAACATTGTGAAAATCGAACTTCCTGTGGCGGAAGAAGGCGTGGCGGACCGCTATCAGGCGGCGGCGCAGTGCCTTGACGATTGGATGAAGAACGGCATCCTGGCGCGTGATCCCAAACCTTCGCTCTACATCTACGAGGAGCAGTACACGATTCACGGCGAGACAAAGAGCGTCCGCGGCATTGTCAGCCTCGTGAAGATCGAGGAATTTGAAAAGGGCGTGATCATGCCGCACGAATTCACCCTTTCCAAGCCCAAGCAGGACAGACTGAACCTGATTCAGGCAACGCAGTCCAATATCAGCACCATTTATTCCCTTTATTCCGACGAAGCCGCGCGCACAACCGGCAAGCTGGAATTGCTGACCGAGCGCAAGCCCGACGTGGAAGCGGCGGAAGGCAAATGCATCCATCGTCTGTGGGTGGTGGACGATCCGATTGAGATCACCGCGATCTGCCGTGATTTTGAAAAGCGCCATCTTTACATAGCAGACGGTCATCACCGCTACGAAACGTCGCTCAAATACCGCAATATGTGCCGTGAAAACGGCGCGCCGGAGGGCGCCCCCTGCGATTATGTCATGATGCTGCTGGTCAATATGGATGACAATCAGTTCAGCCTTTTCCCGACCCACCGCATGGTGAATCATGTGGAGAATTTTGACGTTGATAACTTCCTCAAGGGCATCGAGGTCAATTTCTGTGTTGACAGGCATCAGGGCGTGAGCAGTATCAAGCCCACCCTTGCGGAATATTATCAGCAGGGACGCAAGGTGACGGCATGGTATGTCGGCGACGACACCTGGTATCTTCTCAAGCTCAGAAGTTCCAGCAACGCCATGGAGGAGATCATGCCGGATTGCAGCAAGGCGCTGAAAAATCTGGATATCAGCATCCTGCATCAACTGGTGATCGACCGCGTCATGCACAGCAACAACGAGGACTGTGTTACCTACACACGCAGTTTTACCGAAGCCATCGCGGCGGTGGATGAAGGAAAATGCCAGTGCTGCTTCATTCTCAACCCCACCCGCATCCAGGATATCAAGGACATCGTGGACGCGAATGAGAAAATGCCGCAGAAGTCCACCTATTTCTATCCCAAGCCCACCACGGGTCTTGTGATGAATGTGTACGAATGAATCTGAAAAGTTTGTCTAAACTAACCCTATGAAGGACAATCGTCCGGTGAAGTTTTATTGAAAATACACGAAAATATTTGTTTTTTTACCGCGAAAACGCTTGCATTTTCGTTTGGTTTGTAGTATAATGTCCGTGTAAATCTTTTATGGAGGTGCTGTTTTATGGCATACAAAATTAGCGAAGAGTGCATCGGCTGCGGCGCATGTGCAGCGGGCTGCCCTGTTGAGGCAATTACCGAGGGTTCTCCCTATGTGATCAATCCCGATGTTTGCATTGATTGCGGCGCGTGTGCAGATACATGTCCGGTAGGAGCTCCTTCTGCCGAGTAATGCACCCGTAAGGCACTGTGAGGAAAAAAGATGGACAAAGATGACGCGGGATTTTTCGGCTATGACAAGGCGGAGAAAAGCGCAGGAATACTTGGTGTATTCCAAGCTTTGACAACGAAGTCAGAGCCGAAAAAGACAAGTCAGATTGTTCAGATTATTTTTGAACAGTGCCTATGCGTCAGCGGATGGATAAGCTGAAAATCAACATTCGGCGGAGCGTTTCTTTTGCGGAGGCGCTCCGCCGTTTGGTGTTATTATACAGGATAAACAGGTGGATGACGGGATGACGATTTACACGGAGCAAGCAGACGTCAAAAGGGAACCGCTGGCGGGCGGCAGGGGGATCTATGTCAGCCGCAATTCGCGGTTTGGCACCGACGCGGTGCTGCTGGCGGATTTTGCCGCCCCAAAACGGATTGACAGGGCGGTAGACCTCGGCACGGGCGGCGGCATTATCCCGCTGCTGTGGCTCTGTTCCGATGCCCCCCGGCAGCAGGTGGTCGGCGTGGAGATACAGTCGGAATGCTGTGAGCTGGCCAGCCGGAGCATTGTGGAAAACGGCGACGCGGAGCGGTTCGCTGTGATACAGGGCGATTTGCGGCGCATCGGGGATTATCTGCCGAGGGAGCGGTACAGTCTGGTGACGTGCAATCCTCCCTATTTTCCGGAGGGGTCGGGCTTTGTCAACCGGACCGAGGGACGCACCGTGGCACGGAGCGAGACGATGTGCCGTCTGGAGGATGTATGCGAGGCGGCGCAATATCTGCTGAAATACGGCGGTCGGCTGTGTGTCTGCCAGCGTCCCGAACGGATGACGGATTTGATCTGCGCCATGCGGGCGTGCGGCATCGAGCCGAAGCGCGCGAGACTGGTGCAGCAGCGGACGGGCAGCGTGCCGTGGCTGGTGCTGGCGGAAGGACGCAGAGGGGGAAACCCCGGTTTGAAATGGCTGCCCACGCTGATCGTGGAGACGGCGGACGGCGGTTATACAGAGGAAATGAAATCGGTTTACGGACGGTATGGAGAGGCGGAAAAATGGCAGGACAGTTGATTTTGGTGGGGACGCCCATAGGAAATTTAGGTGACATGAGTCCGCGCGCGATCGAGGCGATGGAAACCTGTGATTTTAT
>CACWOA010000385.1 GCA_902762395.1 uncultured Ruminococcus sp. | reverse complement strand
GCGAAGCTCACGAACGACCTGTTCCTCCACTCGCTCTCCGACTTGGATAAACTGAAAATCAACGCCGAACCGCTGGAAATTAGTTCCTTTGTGCAAGAAGCCATAGAGGAATTGGCTGCCCAGCAAGACGATATTTTTTTCGTTCCACCGTCTTTCTCCGCTTATGTATCTGCCGACAGGAACCGCCTTCTGCAAATCATCGAGAATCTCATCAACAACGCCCGCAAGTACGCCAAATCTCGCATTGACGTGTCTCTGTCGCAGGAAAACAGCGCTGTATTGCTGAAAATCCGCGACTATGGCGGCGGCATTCCGGACGAGGATATGCCCTTTATCTTCGACAAATTTTACCGCGGCAAAAACTGCGGCAGTGAGCAAGGCTCCGGCTTGGGTCTTTACATCGTCAAATACCTCACTGAAAAGATGGGTGGCAGCATCCTGCTCCACAATCACACAAGCAGTCTGGAAGCGGTGGTATCCTTGCCTATGGAAAAATAATTGATTTTTCGGACTTCTTAATTACTTCTTAATAACTTTTCTGATAGAATGTGGCTATCAAAACAAAGGGAGGTATTTTTCAGTTCATGAAAAACAATCAAAACATCATTCTGTCAGCAAAAGACCTGTGCAGGAGCTTTGCCCATAACGGCGGACAGGTACACGTCTTGCAGCACATCGACCTCGACATTTATGAGGGCGACTTTACCGTCATTATGGGCGCGTCGGGTTCGGGCAAATCCACCCTGCTTTATTCGGCATGGACCGCGCCACATCGGGACAGGTACTTTACGGCGATCTCGACATCGTGAAGGCGAAGGAGAACAAGCTTTCCGAACTGCGCCATACCGATTTCGGCTTTATCTTCCAGCAGATGCACCTCGTCAGCAATCTGACGCTGTTTGAGAATGTTGCCGTGTCAGGTTATCTCAACAAAGCTATTTCCGCAACCGAAGTGAAACAGCGTGCCAATGAGCTGCTCAAAAAAATGGGGCTGGAAAAGGTCAAGCATCATCTGCCGTCGCAGGTATCGGGCGGCGAGCAGCAGCGGTGCGCTATTGCCCGCGCGGTGGTCAATAATCCGAGGCTTCTCTTTGCCGACGAGCCGACCGGTGCGCTCAACCGTCATAACACCACCGAAGTGCTTGACCTGCTGACGGAACTGAACGCCGCCGGACAGAGCATATTGATGGTAACGCACGACCTCCGCGCGGCGCTGCGTGCCAACCGCCTTGTCTACATCGAGGACGGACGTGTCATCGGCACACTCGACCTGCCGCCCTACAATGCCGAGGAAGAACACAGCCGCGAGACACAGGTCAACGCCTGGCTTTCCTCTATGAAGTGGTAAGGCGGTGACGAATATGGAAATTTTTACCTTATTATCCGCTAATATCCGCCGCAAAAAAGGCTCCTTCACCAGCATTATCCTGCTGATGCTGATTATTTCGATGGCGCTGACCGCCTTTCTGAGCATCAGCAAAAGTACCCGCGCCAGCATCGAAAACGCCATGAAGTCCGCCGACGCGCCGGACATCAACATCTATATCATGGACGATTTCTACAAGCCGGAGACAATTGCGAAAGTCAGGAATCACTCCTCGGTTGACCGTGTGGAAGAAGTGGACAGCATCGCGACCAGGTACAGTCTGAACGGCACCATGGGTCACAACACATGGTTTCTGCGGAAATATGACAGCAAAAAATACCCGAGATTAAAGGACGATTTTTCAGGCTATTCCGACAGCACACAAAAACCGAAAAAGGGCGAAATATATGTGACACAGGGCTTGATGACCGATATAGAAATTAAAATCGGCGACAAAATCAAACTCTACCCGACCACAGCGCCCTATGAGCAATACGCCACTGAGATGACTGTCGCCGGCGTGGTGGTGGAGCCGTCGCAAGGGTCGGCCATGATCGGCTGGAAGCAGATCTTCATCAGCGACGAGGATTTCAGCCGGATGTTCGCCGCCAATACGGAGCGCAGCAACTGCCACATAGTCCGCGTTTATCAATCACCCGACAGTACGCTCAGCTACGCGAAATTCCAGCGGCAGCTCAACCTCGATACCGGCGTGATTGACTGCGCGAACGGCGCGATTACCCGCGAGCAGTCGTTTCACTACACCTATCTATACACGGAGATCATCGTGTCCATCCTGATGGTCTTCCTGATTTTTCTGACTGTCATTGTGATGATTGTCATGAATCACTCCATTGCCACCAGCATTGAAATAGATTATGTCAACCTCGGCGTGCTCAAAGCGATGGGCTTTTCCAAGGGCAGAATCCGTGCGGTGTTCCTGCTGCAATACCTGCTGGCGGAGCTGGTCGGCGCGGCGGTCGGATTTGCGCTTTCCGTTCCGCTGACGAGCGCCTTCTGCGACGTGTTCCAGCCGATTATTGCGATTCCCAACGAGAACGCGCTGGCGATTCTTCCGAGCGCCGCGATTCTGGCGGGAATATTGCTTGTCTCCTGTCTGTTTATCCTTCTCGGCACCCGC
>CACWOA010000384.1 GCA_902762395.1 uncultured Ruminococcus sp. | reverse complement strand
ATTGGTATTGAAAAAGCTTGTCGGTATGCCCACCAGCACGCCGGTATAGGTATATTGCGTATCATCCTGGCTGTAAATGTAATTGGCCTTGATCTTGCGCACCGACGGCGTTTCAATGGTCAGTTCGTTATCGCCCAGCGTGGTGGACGGGATGATGAGCGTGCCGAATTCGGGAATCAGGTGGATGGCGCTGAGGGCGTCGTCCCGCTTGATCTGCACACCGAACCGGATGCCATAGGGGTCGCTCACCCGGATGCTCGCGCCCAGCGTGGTGAGCGTGACGGTCGGATTGACATCCACAATGTAATGGAAATACGCCGATTCGCTCAATGAAGGGAACACCAGCGCATAAGTGGTGCTGCTGCTCATAATCTGCCCGTCAGGGATATGATTCTGCCCGAAAGTGGTACTGCCCGTAACCACCGTTTCGCTGCCGATCATGAAATAGCTATGACTGGCCGGAACCCACGCGTCGTCCCATGTAGCGTCCACCCCGTACCAGTTGCCGTCCTCCATCTGGATGTAGTTCCACATATGCGGACCGCCGGAAGTGCTTGACGACATACCCATGCCCGAAACCAGCACACAGGGAATGCCCAGTTCATTGCAGAGAAGCTTGACCGCCTTGGAATAGCCCTCGCACACAAACTTGCCCTTGCCGGTAAACGCGGGGACGGCGGTGTAGGCATAACCGTAGGTATAGGAATCGGAGCTGTAGACAGCGTCGTAATCATAGTTGCAAGCCTGACACACATAGTCGTGTATCGCCCTCGCGGTGTAATAGCGGTTGCCGCAGACTCTCGACGCCTTGACGCTTTCCACTGCTGCCGCCAGCCCCGTCTTATAGGCGGACAAATCGTTATAAGCGTTGGGATAGGAAGCGTAGGCGTAAATGGAGAGCGAAGAGAAATACCCTTTATTCTCCGGTTCACCGGTCAGCTCAAATGTCATCCCATAATTAAAGGAACGAATCCAGAATGCTTCGGGATGATCGTAGAAAAACGCCCCGGCGGCGGACAACACATAGTCGTCAAATTCCACAATATCCTCATCCGCGATTACGTCGTCTTTGGGATCTTCCGCCTTGACGCAATGCGACGCGTCAAATTCAATCGACGGATCAAACGTAATCGTGAACCCGTCGTTGGACGCATTGCGCACATAGTTGTTGTAAAAGCCGTCATAGATGATCTTCTCATAATTGTTCAGCTCGCTGCGGTAGCTGCCCTGAAAAGAAGAGGCGGGGAGATAACCGCTGTAATTTGTCCCGCCCAGATAGTGACGGGGCGTGAGGAAACTGGGCGTGTTGCGCCTGACCGTAACGGTGTGAACCCCGCTGTCGGATTCCCCTTGCGGCGCCTCCTCCGGCAGCAGCTCCGAAATCTGCTCCAGCACCTGCTGCGTAATGGTTTGCCCCCCGCCGCCGGAAGGGTCCGCGTCGGTGGGCGACACATTGCTCCCGGCGTTGACAGCCCAAAAAACCGTTGCCGCCGACATCAGCGAAACGATCAATGCGGTGACCGCCGCTGTGCGCACTGCCGAACCGATGTGTTTCTGTTTCATCATGTCGTGCTCATCCTTTCTCGTTTTTTCGATTCGCAAAACACTATCCACAACTTAAGCACTCCCTCAGTCAGCTTCGCTGACAGCTCCCTCAAAGAGGGAGCCGATAATGCCTCCCTCTCTGAGGGCTCCCTCAAAGAGGGAGCCGATAATGCCTCCCTCTCTGAGGGAGGTGGCACGTTAGTGCCGGAGGGAGTTCTACCATAAATCTTAAGTTGTGGATAGTGATTCGCAAAATACCGCCGTTTTTGCGTTTTTCCAATTTTTATTATACATAAAAAAAGAAAAAAGTCAATACTTCACTCAAAAGAATCATAGAATCATGTAAAAATTGTGTAAAATACCCAAAGCGCCCGGCAGTTACGGGGAATTTCTCCCTCAGCGATGTCACGCACGGGCGATTTCCAGTTGCAGCTCCGGCAACGCAATGCTCGTATAGGACAGCTTGCGGTTGAGGCTGTTATAGTAATCCTCCAGCGCCAGATATTCGTAATCGGGCGATTCTTTACGATCCGTTTCCTCATAAACGACATACAGCCTGGCGCGGCAGTGTCCAAAATATTCCCCGATCAGCCTAATCATCCCGGACGCTTCCTCTTCATACGCGGTCCGGTAATCTGCGGGGAGGGGGGGCACTGGCGGCAGTAATGCCGATGAGCCCCCAGTCTACAGACAACCTGACGCAGCCCGCGTTGCCGCCCTGCCGGTCCGTATAACAAAAGATAACGCATCTGGCGCGGGGACGCAATACGGGCAACCGTCGCGCCCGCTCCACCGCTTCCTCCGATGCCCCCAACTGCTGATACATCGACGATACATAATAGCACAACGCTTCCTCGCGTCGTGATGCATCCTCCCGGTCTTCCATATAAAACCCCTTTCACCAGAGCCTGTTCAGAATCTCTCCACGCACGTTTGGCTTGCATCTTTTCCGCCATATTTTGCCAAAATCCTCGTTAATACACAAAGTATTGCCTGCGGTTTTGGCTTCATCTGGCGAAAAATCTGGCTGCGCCATCCGCACACGCGGAGATTCTGAACAGGCTCTTATATTTTATTCTCACGCAAGGAATTTGTCAATCAATGAAAGTCATAAAATAGCGACCTGTTTTTAATACAAAAAGCCCACAGCCACTCTATATGGTACCGTGTTGGCTTCGCCACAAAAATACAGCGCCCTCAAGCCTCTTCCCTGCGCAGTACGCAAGTGGAACCTTAAGGGCGCAATTTGACAAATACGGCAATCCTTCCGTGCGGCAGGAAAAGTCGGTACGGTTTCATTCCGGTCACGTCGCAGCCTGCCGACATTCCTGCCGCCGCTCTGCATCCGATCACGGCATGAGGAACAACTGCCGGTATCTGTTAGTCTCGGAAGACCCGCCGTACAGTCCCGCCGCGACAGACTCTTCCTTTCACATAGTATGCCTCACAAAAGGCGGGGTTATGTGTTTTTTTGAAGGAAATCTATTGACAAGCCAACCGGAAAATTTTATTATATTAGATACAGCGGATGGATTTCCATAGCCTTAGGGAAATCCCGCCAATTCTAAACTCCGAAAAAGGAATGTGATGCAACATGAAAATCGCTATCTATGGATACGGCAACCTCGGCAAGGGTGTAGAACTTGCCATCCGTCAGAATCCCGACGCCGAGCTTTTCGGCGTATTCACCCGTAGAGCGCCCGAAACGGTGCAGACCGTGCTGCCCGACACCAAGGTCTATCCCGCGGCGGACATTGTGAGCTACAAAAACGATATTGACGTGCTGGTCATCTGCGGCGGCAGCGCCACCGATCTGCCCGCCATGACCCCCGCCCTCGCCGCCGACTTCAACGTCATTGACAGCTTTGACACCCACGCCGACATTCCCAAGCACTTCGCCGCCGTGGACGCGGCCGCCAGGCAGGGCGGCAACATCGCCGTGATTTCGGTGGGCTGGGATCCCGGTATGTTCTCCCTCAACCGCCTCTACGCCAACGCCATCCTGCCGGACGGCAAGGACTACACCTTCTGGGGCAAAGGCGTGAGCCAGGGACATTCCGACGCCATCCGCCGCATTGAAGGCGTAGCCGACGCCCGGCAGTACACCATCCCGGTGCAGGCGGCGCTCGACAGCGTGCGCGCGGGCGAAAATCCTGAACTCACCACCCGCGAGAAGCACACCCGCCTCTGCTACGTCGTCGCCAAGGAAGGCGCGGACAAGGCGCGCATCGAGCAGGAAATCAAGACCATGCCCAAATATTTCTCCGACTACGACACCACTGTCAACTTCATCTCGCAGGAGGAGCTTGACCGCGATCACAAGGGCATTCCTCACGGCGGCTTCGTCATCCGCACCGGCTCCACGGGAGTCAACGGCGAGAATAATCACGTCATTGAATACAGCCTCAAGCTCGATTCCAACCCCGAATTTACTGCCAGCGTGCTGGTCGCCTACGCGCGCGCCGCTTACAGATTGCAGCAGCGCGGCGACACGGGATGCAAGACCGTCTTTGACATCGCGCCCGCCGATCTTTCCGTGAAATCGCACGAGGAAATCATCGCCACCATGCTTTGATTGGCAGACCACTATCCACAACTTAGTTAAAATAACTCCCTCCGTCACGCCTGCGGCGTGCCACCTCCCCTTGTATCGCTTGCGATACAGGAAAGAGGGAGGCGAATAATGGCTC
>CACWOA010000383.1 GCA_902762395.1 uncultured Ruminococcus sp. | reverse complement strand
CTCGTGTATTTCAGGATAGTTTGATAGAAACCATCATCTTATTTCTTTCAGATTCCTAAAATCGAATAAAAATGCTTCACGTTCCGGAAGAATTGTCCGGAGGCGTGAAGCATTTTTTTGGATGTCTGTCAGTGATTGGCGAAGGCGGACGCAAGCGCGTCAATGGTTTCCTTGGTTGCCAGTCCCGGCAGGCTGGCTGTCGCCGCGCCGCACACCGTGCCGAGCCGGAGCGCTTCCTCGGGGTCCCCGCTTTTGTCGTACCCCGCCAAAAATCCCGCTACCATCGAATCGCCCGCTCCCACGGTGTTTACCGTCTGTACCGGCAGGGCAGGCATACCGTAATAAAGACCGTCGCCGTCAATCAGCAGCGCGCCTTCGCATCCCATCGAAACCAGCACGTTTTGCGCGCCGCGTGCCAGAAGTCGGCTGCCGTACCGCTCCACATCGTGCATGGTGACGATTTTGACCGAGAAAATGTCCTCTAATTCCCGGAGATTGGGCTTGACAAGAAACGGATGATAGGAAAGCGTGTTGACAAGCAGTTCGCCCGAAGCGTCCACGACACAGCGGATGGATTTTGCCGAAACGATTTTCAGAATCGTTTCATAGGTATCCTGCGGCAGAGAGGAAGGAATGCTGCCCGCCAGTACCAGCGTGTCGCCTTCGCGCAGTTGCGAGAGGGCGGAAATCAGCTCCTTGAGCGCATCAGAGGGAATGTCGGGTCCCTGCCCGTTGATTTCGGTTTCACAGTCGGCGGACAGCTTCACATTGATGCGGCTGTTGCCGCGGGGAAGGGGGATGAAGTGCGTCGCAATGTCCAGTGAACGCAGATGGTCCTCAATCGCCTGCCCGGTGAAGCCCGCTTTGAATCCGTGCGCCACGGAGGAAACCCCCAGTTCCCGAAGAACGCACGAGACGTTGATCCCCTTGCCGCCGAAGTACAGCTCCTCGTGCAAAGAGCGGTTGGTCACTCCGACGGTGACAGAGGGAATATGTACGATATAATCTACCGAGGGATTAAAGGTGACGGTGTGAATCATGATCTGCGTCCTTCTTTCTTTGTCATACAAGCCTATCTATGATTATGGCATACAGATACGACGGAAAACCGTTGATTTTATGAATCAAATGTAAATTAAGCCGTCAGCATCGTGCATTTTACCATCACGCAAATGGTTGGTTTCTATCCGAAATGTAAATAATTTGTAAATTGATGCCGCGGCGAAAAGGAAAAAAAGGCGCCGCAACGTATATGATAAACAGAGAAATAAAAATTGGCGGCGAAGAAAAGGCGGTGATGGATGTGAGCGAAGCACTTTGCGTCAGGGAGCAAACCGAAAAGATCGAGAAGATGACGCTGTCGCCTTATGCCACGCTGGCCTCCGCGTCGCTGGGGCGTGACCGGAAGGAACCGCAGTGCCAAATGCGCACGGTGTTTCAGCGCGACCGCGACAGGATTATCCATTGCAAAGCGTTTCGCCGGCTGCGTCACAAGACGCAGGTGTATCTCGCCCCGGCGAGCGATCACTTCCGCACGCGGCTGATTCACACACTTGAGGTGGCGCAGGTGTCCCGCACCATTGCCCGTGCCCTGCGGCTCAATGAAGATCTGACCGAGGCGATTTCGCTGGGGCATGATCTGGGGCATACGCCCTTCGGGCACGCGGGAGAGCGCGTGCTGGATATCATGCTTGCGTCCACGGGCGGCTTCCGCCACTATGAGCAGAGTGTGCGCGTGGTGGAAAAGCTGGAGAAAAACGGCAAGGGTCTGAATCTAGAGGAGGCCTTTACGCCGGAGGGACGCATTGTGCGCATTGCCGACAAGATCGCGTATATGAATCACGATATTGACGACAGCATCCGCGCCGGTATTCTTACCGAAAACGATATCCCCAAGCATTTGCGGGAGGTTCTCGGAGAGGGCGTGTCGGTGCGTATCAGCAATATGATTGAAAATGTCTACCGGAACAGCACGGGCGGCGATATCCGTATGTCGGACGAGTTTTCCGAGGCATTCTATGCCCTCCACGATTATCTCTACCGCACCGTCTACAAAGGCAGCGCCGCCAAAGCGGAGGAGGGCAAGGCGGAGGATATGATCGAAATTCTGTTTCACTACCTCTGCAATCACCCCGACGTCATTCCCGACGAGTACCGCCCTGTTATGCGGGAAGAAGGGATCAAGCGCGCTGCGGCGGACTATATTGCCTGCATGAGCGACACCTATGCGGTGCAGCTTTACAAGGATTTGTTTATTCCGAGAGGATGGGACGGAAACGCTATTTTACATTGACGGAAAGAGGAAGAAGAGTGACAGAAAAGCGATGGAACCGGATGCCGCCGAACGGACATCCGGCTGTGGGAAGAAGGTGAATCCGCGCTTTTGTTTTCCAACGAATTGATTCAAGAGGTAAAGGATAAAAATGATATCACCGATGTGATCGGCGGCTATGTCAGCCTGAAGCGAAGCGGGCGTATTTCCAAAGGGCTGTGTCCGTTTCATTCCGAAAAAACGCCCTCGTTCACGG
>CACWOA010000382.1 GCA_902762395.1 uncultured Ruminococcus sp. | reverse complement strand
AGGATGCCGGAAGCTATGGAAGCAGAACGGTTTATTTTTGGTATATTTCTCGCAGATAAGCTCATTACCGAAGCCGATGGAAATTCAGAGTACGTTGTGGCAGTAGAGTCGTTATCTGAATATAAATTAAAGTTTTCAGAGAAGCAGGCTCATCAGCTTTTGTTCTGGAAGTATCATGCAAATAAGAACAATCCTATCAATCCCCGCTGGGGTACAGGACTTCACAGGTATATAAGTGATGCAGAAGCAGTACAGATATTAAGGGATGCAGTAGAAGTTAAAAGAGGAACACATGATGAGAAATTGGCCCATAACTTTTTAGAACATTTTTGTTCTATCCACAACATAGATTCTGATAGCGTGTGGGAGCCGAATGGAGCATTAACTATCGCAAAATAGCGGTTGAACATTGATAAGAGAGCAATCCCGCCTCTAAAATAGTTATACCTTATTATACCCTTTTTATGATGTGCTGTCAAGGCGGAATCCGTAAATACTTGCGGCACACACTCGCGCGGCAAAGAGAAACAAAAGCAGTTTTAACGGCTGTCAAAACTGCTTTTTCTTCTCTTTACTTCTCTTAATTACGCAATTAAAAACTTTTCGATGACGGGAACCAGACCATCCTCATCGCACGAATCGGTAACATAGTCCGCCGATTCCCTCACGATCGGCTGCGCGTTGGCCATTGCCACGCCAAGTCCCGCGTGGCGGATCATCGACAAATCGTTGAATCCGTCGCCGCAGGCGATAAAGTCGTCCTTGGTCAGTTGCAGGTGGCTTGCCAGCACGTCAATGGCGCTCGCCTTGTTGATGCCCAGCGGCAGTATCTCCAAAAAATACGGCTCGGAACGGTAGACGCTGAGCTGCCCCTCAAATTCCTTCGCGGCAATCTTCTCCAGCTCCGCCAGCTTTTCGGCGCTGCCCGTCATGATGCACTTGTAGAGGCGGTGTACATGATAATCCGCCAGCGACGGTATCTTTGCCACAGGCATATGATTCAGACGCGCCTCATACTGAATGATGGCGTCGTCGGGCGACTGCGTCACCAGCACCTCCGGATCATGTCCCACTACGGGAACGCCGTAGGCCGCCGCCAGCGCCGCAATGCGCGGCACCATCTCCTGCGGCAGGGTGATTTCGCTGATGATTTCCCCTGTCTGCACGTTGAGAATCCTGCCTCCGTTGTAGCCCATCACATAACCGCCCTTCTGGGCAAACCGCAGCGTCTCGCACACGTCGCGGATGCCCGGCAGCGGTCGTCCCGAAGCAATCGCGATGATCTTTCCCGCTTCTCTCGCCCTGAAAATCGCCTGACGGGTGGCGGCGGTAATTTTCTTCTGCGAATTATACAGCGTGCCGTCTATATCCAGCACCAGCGCCTTATAATCCATATTCGATTGTCACTCCTCAAAATAATCAGCAACCTGTGCGGTCCGACCTGACAGCACCGCCATGCGCTGTCCGGTCGGACCGCTGTTAAATCATCCTCCGCCGGTCGTCAGTCCAGCCAGGTATCGTCATCTTCGTGGCGGGTGGGGCGGGTCATCAGGGAACCCACTTCCTCGAGCGGGTTGCCGCCCTCATAGCAAACCTTATAGCACGCGTCCATGATCGGCATTTCCACATCGTAACGGCTTTTCAGCTCGTGCGCCAGCTTCGCGGCGTGATAGCCCTCCACCGTGCCGACCCGCTTGATGGCCTCCTCCACGGGAACGCCCTCTCCGATCAGAATGCCCGCGCGGCGGTTGCGGCTGTGCATACTGGTGCAGGTGACGATCAGATCGCCGATGCCTGTCAGCCCCGCGAAGGTCTTTTCGTTGCCGCCCATCGCCTTGCCGAGCCGCCCGATTTCATTCAGACCGCGCGTCATAAGCGCCGCCTTGGTGTTGTCGCCCAGCTTGAGACCGTCGGTGATGCCCGCTGCCAGCGCGATGACATTCTTGATCGCGCCGCCCAGCTCCACGCCGATCACGTCCTTGTTGGTGTAGACCCGCAGACAGGGGGTTGAGAAACAGTCCTGCAGCATGAAAGCCGTTTCCTTATCGGAGGCTGCCACCACCAGCGCCGTGGGAATCCCCCGCGCCACTTCCTCCGCGTGAGAAGGACCCGACAGCACCGCCACCCTGTTGTCCGGCAGCGCATTCTGAATAGATAGCGACAGACGGTTGCAGGTCGCCGGGTCAAAGCCCTTGCTGATGTTGACCATCACCGTGGAAGCGGGAATGCCCACCTCGGCGATCTGCCGCGCCACGCTGCCGAC
>CACWOA010000381.1 GCA_902762395.1 uncultured Ruminococcus sp. | reverse complement strand
CTCCGTCATGTCATTCAGCAGCCATTCGTCAAGAATCAGCAATCGGTATCCGCTGAACTTTTTCAGGATTTTGGCTCTGCCGTGTATATCCAACGACGCCTCGCCGAGCAACTCCATGAGATCAGGAACACGAATGTATTTGGTTCTGAATCCCTGCATACAAGCCTGTCTGCCAATAGCGCACGCCAGATAGCTCTTACCGGAACCGGTAAAGCCATTGAATACGACCGGCTGGTTCTTTTCGATGAATCCGCAGTTTCCAAGTGTCAATATCAGATCTTTGTCCAACCCGCGCTTTTCATAGTGCACATTCGCAAGAGCCGCATCTGCAATCCGAAATTTGGCTGCATTGATCAGGCGGTGAACTTTGGAATTGTATTTGGCAGAATAGGTGTAATCAACAGCAAGGTTCATGCGTTCATCAAAGGTCAGCGCCATATATTCCGGTTGCTTTTCCTGAGAGCCTGTTCAGAATCTTCCTAAAATAACACGAATAAAAGCGAGAGAGAACATTTGAAAAGAATTATGAAGAAGTCTTTCAGCGTTTTTCCAAAGCCTACGGCATTTGTCTAACCAACCGAAAGAACGCTCCACAATCCAGCGTTTGGGAAGAACAGCAAAGGTATGTAATTCATTGCGCTTAACAACCTCAACTTCAGCCCCTGTTATTTCTTTTATTGCATCAGCAAAATTCTGACCTATTGCATCAGCAAAATTCTGACCTGTATAGCCTCCATCAACAAGCATTTTTTTGATTTGAGAAAGGTTATCCGTACATTCACGATAATAACTGACCATATCAATTGCACCTTTTCGGTCTGTAACATCTGCCGTGGTTATCATCATGGTATGTGGAAGTCCACGGGTATCTACACCGATATGTAGCTTTATTCCTGAAGTTTTTTTCCCGCGTCATAGCCCTTGCTTTGGGCTGTATCCGCATTTTGGACGCTTTTTGAATCTACGATGAGCATTGTGGTTTTTTCGGAACGATCATTGTTTTTTCGATCCATTTCCACCAATTTACGCAGAATGCAATCAAGCAGACTGATTCCATCGTCATCTTTTTCTGCCCATATATCGTAGTAATAGCGTACAATTCTCCAATTAGGGTAATCATGCGGAATAGCTCTCCATGTGCAGCCTTCTTTTACCAAATACAAAATGGCACAGAATATATCGTACAAATCATACTTTCTCGGATGGGTTGCCTTTCTGGCTCCTTCAAGGTCTTTGCGAATTATCTCAAATTGCTCTCTTGTTATATCGTTCGGATATGCTTTCCTCATTTTGTTCACCGCCTGTTTTTTCCTTTATTACTATAAATGAGCATATTCGTTATATTGTACAAAGGACAAAGGTCAATCGCGCCATGTAGGGGACGGCGTCCTCGACGTCCCGATGCGATACGGCTAAACTCTATCGCAAAATAGGACATTTATATGCGGTACGTTATTCGTATTCGCCTCAATGCACCTAATCTTCAAGTGCGTTCTGCCGGGACGTTTTTTCTCCAGGGAGGCCGTCCCCTACATTTGGTACATTTTACCACTGATGCTCATTTATAGGTTTGACGATATTTTCGGGCACATTGCTAAATAAGTTAGTGCATATGGGGCAGCGCCCCACGAGTGAGGCGAAGCCGAACGAGCAAGACGCGCCCGGATTTGTAACGGGGATGGGCGAATGCGGACGGGGTAAATCTTCCGTATTCGCCCCACCCCGTTGCCAGTCCATGCGCGTTCCGCTCGGTCGGCTATGCCGACCTCGTGGGGCTTTGCCCCACTCCCCACAAGGGCGCTGCCCTTGACCCGCTAGGGAGCCTTGCCCCCTAGGACCCCACGCTCGCATTCGCTCGCTAGTTGCGCTTCGCTTTTTCTTCTTTTTTCTCTCCACTCCCCACTTCCCACTTCCCACTTCCCACTAAATTCTCATTTACCGTTTAAATTTCAGAAGATGGCGCCTGCATGGAGGTTCCCAGTGATCCCCCGGGCGCGTATTGACGGCAGAGCGCCTCAATTTTGCCGCTCTGCGAGAGCTTCACATATTTCTCCGCAATCAGCGCGCAAAGATCCGCGTCCTCGGCGCGTGTCGCAATGACAAGCGAGTGTTCCGCGAGAGGCGTGTCAATCCATTGGAACGCGCCGTCATTCTGCGCGGCGGCGTACAACGCCTGCGGTTCGTCCACAACCGCACAGTGAACCTCCCCCGAAGTGAGCGCGTCAGTCAACTGCGTCATTGTATCGTAGATTTTGATTTCTTTGAGACTGCCTTCCATCACAGAAGCGTTGTGAAGCTCGGCCTGCGCATCCGAACCGCTGACCACCGCCATAGTTTTGCCCCGCACGTCAGCGAGCCGCGTGATGTCGCTTTCCGCAGGGGTCATGACGACCTGCCGGTAATAAATGCCGGTTTCAACCGTCCGCACGGAGGATACGTTTTCCTTGGCGGGAGAAGGCACATTCCAGAGGCAGTCCACGCTGCCGTTCAGCAGCGACGTGTAGGCTTCCTCCGAGGACAGCCGCATGAAAGAAATGTCGGTATCTATCCACTGCGCGATTTCGGCCGCAGATTCAACGGTAATGCCG
>CACWOA010000380.1 GCA_902762395.1 uncultured Ruminococcus sp. | reverse complement strand
ACGTCTGGTTTTCGGTGCCGCAGATGCTCTATCAGGATATCATTACCCGCACCGATGACGAGGGCTACAGCGCCAAGACCTACGGACTGGACAAACCGGCGCTGACCGTCAAAGCCACCTTTGCCACCGGCAAAACCTATGAGTTTTATGCCGGAAGCAATGTGCCGGGTTACGACGAGGATGTATATTACGTCCGACTGAAGGGTGATAAGAATATCTACGCCTGCACGCTCGATACGCCGCTTTTCATGGGCAACAGCTACTATCTCAGCGATGACATCTTTTATGAATATGACAAGGACATTGACGAGAAAAAACAGATCACCATCGGAAAAATCACGCTGAGCGGCGACAATTTTGACGGCAGCTTTGTCATGCAACCCAGTGACATCACCAATCTGAGCGACCCGTTTTACGGCTATGAATATCTGGTGACTTCTCCGGTGTACTGGCCTGTCAAAAAATCCTCGGCCTCCATGCTGGTGTACGATCTGACCTATCTCATGGCGGACGATGTGGCGGCGCTTAACCCCACCCAAAAGCAGCTCCGTTCCTATGGACTGCGTTCCCCCGCGCTCACGGTTTCCTTCGTCCGCAACGGCAGGAAATGCGTGCTGTACGGCAGCAAGCCCGAAAAGGGCGTGATGTATGTCATGGTCAAGGGTCAAAGCATTGTCTATCGGCTGGACACCGAATCGCTCTCCCTCCTGCACAATCTTTCGCCGCAGACGCTTTACAGTGTCAGCGCGCTGTCGGTTTCACTGGAAGCCATCAGCGGGATTCAGGTCAAAAGCGCCGACGTCAGCGCCAAGGTGTCCGTCACACGCAGCAAGAACGAAAACGCCATAACGGAAAACGATCTGATCTACACCTATACCGCCAAAGCCAACGGCAAAGAAATCGGATACTCGCTCTATACCAATTTTGTCAAGCAGATGAACGACAGCGTGATTCTGCAATGGAATGTCAGCCGACCCAAGGGAAAAGCGACCGTCACGCTGACCATTCAATACTTTGACAACTATCAGAGAAAGAGCGACACCATTTTGTTTTATCGCGTCTCCGATCGCGAATATGCCGTTGTCTGGGGCGATCAGCCGGTCAATACGGTCACCGCGACATGGCTCAACCGGCTTTTAGAGAACGCTAAAAAGCTGTAAAGACAGGCACTCCATGCTTAATTGTAGGAATATTGCACAAGAAATCGGGGCGTTTGCCGGGCTTTGATTGAACAAAAAAGAGAAAAATATGAAACATCTTGTAAATGAAAAAGTTTTATGATATGATTATATACAAGATTATGGTAGAAAGGATAAAAGAGTGGGGCGACCCACTCTTTTGTTTGTATATCAGGAGGTGTATGTATTTGGCAGGTAAAAATCATGGAAACAATACCGTGGCGGCGGTGACCAAAATCGCACAGCCGATCGCGGAGCAATTGGGTCTGATTTTATGGGACGTTCGATTTGTCAAGGAAGGCGCCTCTTGGTATCTGCGCATTTTCATTGACAAGGAAGGCGGCGTTACGCTCGATGACTGTGAAGCCATGAGCAGAGCGATCAATGATCCGCTCGACGAAGCCGATCCCGTTAGTCAGGCTTATGTTGGTCGGACTCAGCGGCGACAGCATCCTGCTCGCGGATCTGGACGGCACGGAATTTGCCATCAGCAAAAAAGACGCTGTTTCGGTAAAGCTCTACGACTGCGAGGATTATGATGATCTGACAGCCGACACAGAAGACTAATCACATTTGGAGGTACTATCAATGGCGAAAAGCAGAGCAAAAAAGAATGAGGAAAATATTTTCCAGGCACTTGCTCTTTTGGAAAAGGAAATGAATATTCCTACCGATTACATGATAGAAAAAATCACCAACGCCATTCGGATTGCTTTGAAAAAGAGCAACAACGGCAACGATGACATTCAGATTCGCATTGATCCGGAAAGCAAGGTGTTCTCGGTATTCATCCGCAAAAAGGTCGTGGAGGAAGTGGTGGACAGCGGTCGCGAGGTGCTTCTCGAAACCGCGCTGAAAAATGATCCGCTGGCGGAAATCGGCTCGATTGTGGCGCTCAAGCAGGACCCCAAGGAGTTCGGACGCATCGCCGCGCAGACGGCCAAGCATATCATCCATCAGGGCATCCGCGATGTGGAAAAAGGGCAGGTAGCCGAGGAATTCCAGAACCGTCATCAGGAGCTTGTCACTGCGACGGTGGATCGCATCAATCCCGAAACCGGCGATATTATCGTCAAGATCAACGACCACGACGTGGTGCTGACCCGCAACGAACAGGTGGAAAACGAGCATTTTGAAGTGGGCGACATGATTAAGGTCTATGTGGCGGACGTCAAGATCGGCGACAGAGAACCCCGCACCACCATTTCGAGAACCCATCCCGGCATGGTCAAACGTCTGTTTGAAACCGAGGTTCCCGAAATCTTCGACGGCACCGTGCAGATCAAGTCGGTGTCCAGAGAAGCCGGCAGCAGAACCAAGATCGCCGTCTGGAGCAACGACGAAAACGTCGATCCCGTGGGCGCCTGCATCGGTCCCCGCGGTTCCCGTGTGGGCAAGATTGTGGAGGAACTCGGCGGAGAGAAAATCGACATCATCAAATACAGCGAGGATCTTTCCGAATTTATCGCAAAGGCGCTTTCTCCTGCAACCGTGACCCGCGTTGAGATTATCGACGAAAACGCCAAATCCTGCCGCGTCACCGTTCCGGCGAGTCAGCAGTCTCTCGCCATCGGCAACAAGGGGCAGAATGTGCGCCTTGCTGCCAGACTGACGGGATGGAAAATCGACATCCGTTCCGAAGAGGAAATGGCAGCCGAAGCGGAAGCCCCGGAAGAGGAAGAGTGGGACGAGGAGAACCTCGCCGCCGAGGAAGAAAGCACAGCCGCCGAGGAAGAAAGCACAGCCGCCGAGACCGATGAAGAAACCGCAGAGGAGGAAGATGCCTCTGATGCGACAGAGGACGCGGAAACCGGGGAAGAAACCTCCGAAGAGGCAGAGAACGCCGAAGCCGTAGAAGAAACCTCCGAAGAAGAATGAACCCTGGGATCGGGCGTGAAGGCCGCCGTGTAAAGCGGCGCTGACGCGAAAACAAGGAAAGGAGAGGACAGCCGTGCAGCAAAAGCAGAAAAAAATCCCGATGAGGACATGTATCGGCTGCGGCACCGAAAAACCGAAAAAAGAACTGGTTCGTGTGGTACGCGACCCCGAAGGTCAGCTTAGCGTGGATCTGACGGGAAAGAAAAACGGTCGCGGCGCGTATATATGTCATGATGCGGAGTGCCTGAAAAAGGCAAAAAAGGGCAGGCGGCTGGAAAAATCCTTTTCCATGCAGATTCCTGACGAAGTGTACGCTGAATTGATGAGGGGGATTGCCGCAGATGAATAAACAACTGCTTTCGCTGCTCGGGCTGATGCGCCGGGCGGGGAAGCTGTCACTTGGCTTTGACGCTGCGGCGGAGAGCGCGGAATCGGGCGAAAGCTGCTGAATTACGAAATCAATACTCAAATCGAAGTGATTGCTTTGAATGGCGACGCATTGGAATTGCAGCGCGCTATCGGAAAAGCAGTCAAGATCATCTCAATCAATGATAAAGGATTCGCTCAAAAGGCAAAACTTTTGATGGAAGCAGATCACGGGGAGGAATAATATTTGGATAAGATTAAGTATAAAGTGAGCCAGTTGGCAAAAGATATGGGCATGGCGGGTAAGGATTTGGCGGAGCTTCTGAAAAAAAACGGCGACCCGAATAAAAAATACACCACCACCACCATGCTCGAAGGCGACGAATTGGATATGGCGTATGAACTTATTACCAAGGCGTATTCCGTCGAGAATTTTGACGCGTTTCTGGCACAGGCCAAGAGAATGGAAGTTTCCGAAGTGGTGATCGAGGACGACAAGCCGATCAAAAACGAGTTGAAAC
>CACWOA010000379.1 GCA_902762395.1 uncultured Ruminococcus sp. | reverse complement strand
GACCTCAAACGCGATAAAGGCGATGGAAAGGAAAAAAATCACGCGGGGCAGCGCGCCGTAGAGCATAGCGGCTTCCACGGTACGCAGCGGGTCGTCGCCGAGGCAGAGGAACGTGGCGGCGAGATAGTGACCGAATACGATACCGGCGATGGAAGTGACGATGGAGAAACCAAGAAGCCGCCTGTCAAAATAAATGATGCTCGATACCAGCGGGAAAAGCCACAGGATCATAACGTGATAGGACAGCACCGGGTAGAGCATGATGACGACCAGCAAAATGTCGGTAATCATGAAATACTTGACCCAACTGCCCTCGCGGCGTACAATATAGGTGATAATGAAGGGGATGAAAAAGAGAATTGCGGACGCGATACAACTGATTCTCATGATAACAGGGTCGATCACGAAGACCCCGATTTCGTTGAGCAGCAGACAGAGCAGCGCCAGGAATCCGGCAAAAAGACAAATCTTGCCAAACAAACGGTTGGACCTGACTTCGTTTTTACTCATAAAGTCCTCTTGCGTCAGATTGATATCAAGGCTGCCGTGTACCTTATCCTTCACTTTGGATTTGGTTGTTTTTTTCGTTTTGCTTGCCATTATCTTGTGAAGCCTCCTGTTTTAAATTCATTGGGATTCATCGGATAACCGGATAAGCCGGATAACCTTCGGTTCCCCGGAAATACCATTTAAGTCAATTATATCATATATTAAGTAAATTGCAACCGCTTTTTTATTTTTTTGCAAAAAATTACAAAAGGCTGCGAATTTTTTTAGGCTAAAATGCGCTCTTTTTCCTCTGCACTATTGACATTGCGGGAAAAAAACGATATCATTAAGATAAAATCCGCAGGAGAGACCGCCCGGGCTTTCGCGCGGATGCGGAAGGCAGTGTGAAGATGATGAGGAACAATCCATACAGACGGCTGCTGGGATGGCTGCTGGCGGGAGCGTGCTGTCTGATGACGGCAGGCTGCGGGCTTCGGGACGCCGTGTCGCCGTCGGACGCGGTTTCCCGTCCGGCGTCGTCGGAAGCGGTTCCAGCGACCGGCGTTTCGGAAGCCGTGGAGATTCTGGTGGACGGAGAAAAAACGGAGGATGTCTTTCTGCTGAGCAGCAGTTGGTACGGCGTGTCCTATCAGAATGAAGACAGTCTGAACAAGTTGATGATGATGAAGTACGCCGCCAAGGACAGCGTGATTCCGCAGGCGCGCAACGGGGCAAGGGTGAATATCAGGTTTGCTGCCTCTGAGGGCGTGCCGGAGGAGCTGACCGTGACCCAGCAGGGCAACACCGTGCAGGCCAACACGGGGATCCCGTATGACATCAGGGAAAACGAACTGACGCGGGACGAAGACGGTGGCTGCGTGCCGGTGGAGCAATGGAAATACCGCCGAATATGCCTTTGCGCTCGAGCGCTCGGCGGCGTAGCGGCGGGAAAAACCGTCAAAACGGAGAAAAAAACGTCGTGTCTGCAAAAATCTCTTGACTGTACCGAATGAAAATGGTAACATGAAAAGAGCGGATTTTTGCACATCCGCAGCGTGTTTATTTCTATACCATATTTTATCCGGAGGTATCTCTTATGAGCAATGAAACAGTTTCCACAAGAAAAAAAATCGGAGGCATCGTGGTTGACGTTGTTACCGTCCTCATGCTGTTTACCGCGTTCGGCGCTATTTTCTATTCCGGCTTTCTGACCGAGAACGGCAATATGCCGCTCTGGATGATCGCGGCGGTCACGGCGCTTGGACTGCTTCTGCTGTTTTGCATCGGCACGGTTTCGTGCATGGTGACAAAAGTCAGACAGCGTTCTCTCACCGCCCTCTTTCTGGCATTCTCGGCGCTTCAGCTCTGCGCGCTGATCGTCAACGCCGCTGTGCTGGTATGCCTGCTGATTCATCTGTTTACCGTGCAGGATCCTGTCATGCGGTATACCTATGTGGCGACGGCCGCGGTTGTGCTGATCGGTTATGTGGCAAGCATTGCCGCCTATTCCGACGGCATCATCGACGAAAACACAGCGGATGATGACGGGGACGAAGAAGCGGATGACGCGGATGACATGGACGAAGCTGACGACATGGACGAAGCGGACGACGTGGACGAAGAGGACAACATGGACGAAGCGGACGAAGAGGAAACGATTCCGGTAGAGGAGTAAATACGGTTGGTTATGAAGAAGTTGCAAAAAAAACTGCTTCCAAAAATCGTCTGTCTGTTTCTGGGAATGGCGGCGCTGGCATGGCTGACCGCCTGTACAGGAAAGCTTGTTACCGAAGAAGCCAATCCGAAACAGGCGTGGCATACGTTTTTCAGCTATGTGTCGGAGGGGGATTTTGACGCCGCGTTTGACATGACGGGAAGCCGCCTGAAGGTCAGCTCCTCTGATTTCGACGGAGAATGGGAGCGTCTGTTTCTCGGCAGGCTGGCGGAAACCTGTTCCTACCGCTTTGTTTCGGATACCGACGCCAAAGGCGTGAGAGCGTGGCAGCAGGTGGATGTGACAACCCTCGATATGCGCAAGCTCGTGAGCCGGTCGGTGCCGGTGGTGCTGGATCGCATGGAAGGTCAGATCTGGCAGCACGGTTCCTATAAAACCGACGAGGCGCTCCGGCAGGGGCTGAGAGAGGTCTTTGTCGAACAGCTCTCGGAGGATTGCAGCGATTGTCTGACGACACAGCGGGTGCGGGTGGAGTTTCATTACCGTGACGGTCAATGGCAGCCGTTGATGAATGCCGCCCTCTATGACGCGGTCAGCGGATACGCGGCATACGCGGACGAGGCGGCGGAGGCTTCCGTGAAGGAATACAGAGCCGGACGGCAGACAGAGGAAGCCGCGCCGGAAAAGAATGGATAAAGAATTGATATTGATATGTTCCCCCTGTTGGGGCAATACAGCTCACATCCGGCAGTGCCGCAGGAAGCACGACCCGGATACGATAAACGCGGGAGCGTCTGCCGCCGTGTGCGGCGGCGTATCTCATGCTGATCTCCCGATCAGCGCAGACGCTTTTGTCTGTAGGCAACGAAAGGATGGTAATTCCCATGGCAGAAATCAGACCGTTTCGCGGCGTTCGTTTTACTCCTCAAGCGGGAAAGATGGACGAGTTGCTGTGTCCTCCCTACGACATTATCAATGAGCAGCAAAGAAACGAATATCTTGAGAAAAATCCAAACAACATTGTAAAAATTGAGCTTCCTGTGGTGGAAGAAGGCGTGGATGACCGCTATCAGGCGGCCGCCCAGTGCCTTGACGGATGGATGAAAGACGGCATTCTCG
>CACWOA010000378.1 GCA_902762395.1 uncultured Ruminococcus sp. | reverse complement strand
GTCATCGAGACGGAGCTTGTCCTTGCGGACATGGAGCAGCTCCAGCGGCGCTACGAGAAGGTGCGCAAGGAGGCGCAGGCCAAGCCGCCGCTTCGTCCGGAGCGGCAAAATCCGCGCGCCAGCCTCCCTCTTCGCGCACCATGGGGATCTCGTTCATATAGGCGTCCCCATACAGTTCAAGCACTGCGGAAGAAAGTTCGTTCGGATGTACCCGGATAAAAAGAGAAATTGCCTGTCCCGTGCGTACGGCGCCGAAGGGACTGCGATATTCGGAAAGGCGCAGGTCATGGCGGACCGAGAGCGCGGTGCCGCGCAGCTGTTCGAGCATGGCCTCGGAAATGCGCTGCGTTTCCTCGGTGATCTGTTCGACCGGCTGCAACTGATTCCGGATGCCGTCCAGACCTGCCGCGATGCAGACCGCCAGTTCCAGATAGGGGTTGCAGGCAGGGTCAGGATTGCGCAGCTCCACACGGGTACCCGCGCCGCGGGAAGCGGGAATGCGTATGAGCGCCGAACGGTTGCTCGCCGACCACGCGATATAGCAGGGCGCTTCATAGCCGGGAACAAGGCGCTTGTAGGAATTGACCAGCGGATTGGTGATCGCCGCCATGCCCTTGACGTGCTTCATCAGACCCGCGATAAAGGAATAGGCGATCTGCGAAAGCCCCAGACCTCTCGGGTCGTTCTCATCACAAAACACATTCTTTCCGTCGAGCGTACAAAGCGAAATATTGGTATGCATACCCGAACCGCACACGCCGAAACGCGGCTTGGGCATGAAGGTCGCGTAAAGACCGTGACGGTAGGCAACGGTCTTGACCGCAAGTTTGAAAGTCATGATGTTGTCGGCAGTGGTCAGCGCGTCGTCATATTTGAAATCGACCTCGTGCTGTGCCTCGGCGACCTCATGGTGCGAGGCTTCAATTTCAAAGCCCATCTGACCGAGCGTCAGGCAGATATCGCGGCGGCAGTCCTCGCCTAAGTCGGTAGGCGCCAGATCAAAATAACCCGCCTCGTCATAGCTGTTGACGGTAGCGTGACCGTGCTCATCGGTGTCAAAAAGGAAAAACTCCGCCTCGGGACCGATGTAAAAACTCCGCCTCGGGACCGATGTTGGCTTTAAAGCCCATCTCCTCCGCCTGCTTGAGCACCTTTTTGAGTACATAGCGGGGATCGCCTTCAAAAGGCGTGCCGTCCGGCTTGTAAACGTCACAGATCATGCGCGCCACCTTGCCCTGCTGCGGACGCCAGGGGAAAATCAGGAAGGTGTCGAGATCGGGGCGGAGATACATATCGGATTCCTCGATGCGCACAAATCCTTCGATGGACGAACCGTCGAACATACACTGATTGTCCAGACATTTTTCAAGCTGGCTGACGGTGATCGCGACATTCTTCAGATGACCGAACGTGTCGGTGAATTGCAGCCGGATAAACTGTACGTCCTGCTCCTCTACTATCCTCACGATGTCTTCTCTGGTGTATTTTACCATAACAAACAACCTCCCAAAATGCGGCGGCGCGCGGGATACCCCCTCTGCCTATCAGACAGGCATCCGGTCAGCGCCCCTTTCCCGGCATAACCGTATGAGAAAAGCGCCCCGAAAAACGACTTTTTCGGAACGCCCTTGTTCTCTGAAAGCTTGCAGATAGTGTAGCACATTTTTCCCGCGCTGTCAATGCATTGCTTTTCTCATTTTCCGGCGGGAACCGCATTTTCTGTTTTATTAACGAAAACCCAAACGCTCCCCGCCTCATTTTCGGTACATTCGCCAAGCCCTCCGCGCAGCGTTCTCACCACTCGTTGACGGCAAACATCATCGACAGCGCAATGCCGCGGTACAGATCCTTCGTGAGCGCCTCATATTCCGCCGTCAGTCCCTTGGACGCTGCCGCCGCCCGCCCCTTGTCATTCCAGCTTCCCTGACCGCCGAACACATACGCATCCGCCGCCGCCTGCATCAGCCGACGGTTGGCGGGCGCCATTTCATCGCCCTGCACAAAATCCGCCTGGAGCGATTTGAGCGCCGCGTTAAAGGCAAAGGAAAACTCGCTCACTTCCAGCTTTTGCGCCAGCGCGCGCAGCCGCCGGAGAAGCGTCGCCATATCCTCCGACACATCCCCGAAACGGGGCTTTTCCTGCGGGGGATTGGGAATGATATCCTCCACCATGATCACAATCCATCGGTTGTTGTCGGGATTGACCGTCCATATTCTGTTCCATCCCGACACATAATCCCTGCCAAAGCAAAGCATTGTGCAGGGAACCCGATTGAAAAACGTCAGCTTATCATAATCATCTGTTTCATCGGGGGTGATGAACTTGACGTCCTGAGCGCCTCTTTCGTGAAGCAGCCGCAGCCATTCCTCGCAGGAATCCACTTCGGCGGCGGGGCAGGCTTCTCCGCGGGCGGCAAAACGGAAGATGATTTTCTCAATGTTTTCATTCAGTCTGAGAACCCTGTCAAAATCACCTGTCCGGATCATATACTTCGCCGACAGTGTCAGCTGCGCCATTGTCATTAATTCTATATTCATTGGTGAACCATTCGCTCCTTTATTCTTTGGCTTTTTTATCAATGATATCATACTCTGCCGCACTTTGCAAGCAAAAAATTGTGCAGATTTCTCTTTTTACATAAAGCCTTTAAAAAGGGGCGTTTCTCCTCCCGCAGCATGGCTCTTGCCCCGATGCACGCGTCGGAGAGCGAATATTTCCCTGCCATCCGCCAATTTCCTGTTGACAAATCATGAATAATATGTTAAGATGAAGCTATGATAGATGATGTGTGCGCGGAATTTTGTTAATAAATTTAAAACTTTCTGTAACGAAACAATGATTTCACCGCTTTCTTTTCCTCCGTCAGCACCATCACGGAAAGGATATCTGATCCATGCGCAACAAAATTGTTAAAAGCATCCTGGTCGTTGCCGCCACCCTTGCCGCATCGCTCCTCTTCGGCATTATAGGCGTCGGCAGGCGCTACAGCTCCATCATGCCCGCCAATGCGCCGGTCAACGGTCATATCGGCGTCGCCCTTGTCATTATCGGTCTGTTGGTGGC
>CACWOA010000377.1 GCA_902762395.1 uncultured Ruminococcus sp. | reverse complement strand
TCATACGATGGGCGGTATCACCTTTTTTGCCAGATGGATCATTCCCGTGATTGCCATCATAGTGGTCACGCGCTGCGTGCGCTCCATGCTGTCGGGACACGAGGCGCCCGAGGTGTGGGCGTATCTCGATGTGGCGGGCTACGGACGGCTGGCGGTGAGCCACTGGGAAAATACCATCGGCAGAGCGCCCGCGAGTGATATCGTGATTGATTTTCCCACGGTGTCGCGCTCTCACGCCGTGCTGATCCGCGACCAGAACAAGCGCTGGACGATTTCCGATCTCGGCTCCACCGGGGGCGTGAGCGTCAACGGCAAGCCGGTGAGCGGCACAGCGGCGCTGACTGCGGGCAGCACCCTCAGACTCGCGGATGTGGAAGCGCGGTTTCTGGTGACGCGCCCCAAGGGTCCGCAAAAGGAAAAAAACATGAATGTGGCAAGGACGCTGCGCCCTGTCAATACGCTGCTGATGCTCAGTGTGTTTATTCTTCTCACGGTGGCGGAGCTGCTGGCGGGAGGCGTGGCGGACAGAGGCGCGGTGACGGTCTGCTTCGGCACGCTGCTCGCTTTGATGTGGGGGTACTACATCGTCATGCGCATTCTGGTCAAAACCGGCATCGAAGTGGAAATGCTGGCGTTTTTCCTTTCAACGATCGGATTTTCCGTGGCGGCTTCCTCTTCGCCCAAGGAACTCTATAAGCAGTTCTTTGCCTTTTTGCTGGGATTCGGGCTGTTTGTACTGTTAGGATGGTTCCTGCGTGATTTGAAACGCGTCACGTCGGTCAAAATGTATGTGATGATCGGCTCGGTCGCGCTGCTCCTGTTCAATCTCATCTTCGGTCAGACCAAAAACGGCGCGAAAAACTGGATTTCTTTGGGCGGTATATCCCTGCAGCCCTCGGAGCTGGTCAAGATTGCCTTTGTCTTTATCGGGGCGGCGACGCTGGATATTTTGCTGACCAAGAAAAATCTGGCGTATTTCATCGGCTTCTCGGGCGTATGTATCGGGGCGCTTGCGCTGATGGGGGATTTCGGTACCGCGTCGATCTTCTTTGTGGCATTCGTGGTGATCGCGTTCATGCGTTCGGGCGACTTTGCCACACTCGCCCTGATCGGAGCTACCGTGGTGTTCGGCGTGATGCTGGTGCTCAAATTCAAGCCCTATGTCGCCAGACGCTTTGCCATATGGGGTCACGCGTGGGATGACGCGTACAACCTCGGCTATCAGCAGACTAGCGGGGGGATTGCGGGCGTAGGCGTTGGCAATGGCTGGCTGCGCAATGTGGTGGCGGCGGACACTGATCTGGTGTTCGGCGTGGTGTGCGAGGAATGGGGACTGATGATCGCCCTGATTGCGGTGCTGTGCATCTGTGCGCTTGCGGCGTTTACCGTCAAGAGCGCCGCCAACGGGCGTTCCTCCTTCTATGTGATCGCCGCCTGCGCCGCCGTGAGCATGATGGTGTTCCAGACCATGCTCAATACGCTCGGTTCGGTGGATATTCTGCCGCTGACCGGCGTGACCTTCCCCTTTGTGTCCAACGGCGGCTCGAGTATGCTGTCAAGCTGGGGGCTTCTCGCCTATGTCAAGGCGGCGGACACCCGACGCAACGCCAGCTTTGCCGCCGCGAGGGAAAATTTCAAGGTGCGTATCCAGAGCGGCGCGGCGTGGACGGACGAAAAGGGACAGCCGATGCCGGAAGTGGAAAACATGATCGGGCGCAGTGAATATGATTTCAGCAAATTGGGACAGCTTGCGGAGCGTGTGAGAATCAAGCTGATCGACGCGGGCATCCTCAAGCCGGTCGAAGACATCGACTTTGCCGAAAAGCCGATGGAGAGCGGCGAGGGCGTGGTGGATCAGGAGCCCGACAGCGTGAAGAAATTCGCGCCGGAGGATATGATTTACTCCAACCCGTGGAACAAATACGCGGCGCAGGCGGGTCAGGCGGCAGAGCCGTCGCAGCAGGCGGACAGCGGTACGCAGTCCTCCCGTTCGCAGTCGGCTCCGACGGCGGGAAATCCTTCCGACACGGCGGAGCAGCAGACCGTGAGGCGGCGCGTGCGGCATCATTATGCTTCCGACGGAGATGACGCGTCGGATGACGAGACGTATATCGGCAAGCGGCACAGATATTGAGGACAGGAGGTAGGATGACGGATGAAAAAGGTGCAACATGAGGGCGAGAAATGGATCAACTTCACCGCCAACAAGCACATTTATTCCGGCGGCATGGTGATCGGCGGCGCGATTTACGACCGCGACGGCAATCCCCTGCTGCACACGGTGGACGGTGTGCGTAAATACAGCGAAAACGAGAGCGTCAGGTGCGCCACCATGCACATTGTGGGAGACAAAAAGAGCAATATTGCCACTTCGCTGCAAAAGGTGTACGCCAACGAAATGGTGAGCTACAACATTGTCAACGGCACTTATTCGGTAGGCGGCATGGGCAACAATATCTATACCACGCTCGACCCCGACGCGTGCGCCAAGGCCTATGAGATGCTCAAGGGGAAAAAAGGCGCGGTGTGCGCGATGAATTACAAGACCGGCGAGGTGCTGTGTCTGGTGAGCACGCCGACCTATGACCCGGAAAATCCGCCCAAGATCGAAAGCGGCGACGACGCGTATGAGGGCGTTTACATCAACCGCGCCCTGTCCTCCCGGTTCCCGCCCGGCTCGGTGTACAAGACGGTGACGGCTGGCGCGGCGCTGGAGATTATTCCGGATATCGACGAGCAGGTTTTCGACTGTCAGCATACCTTTGTCACCAACGGGCAGAAGGTGGTGTGTTCCGGCACGCACGGGGAGCAGAGCTTCCAGATGGCGCTGCGCAATTCCTGCAACGTCGCCTTCGGACAGATTTCCATGCAGATCGGATGGGACGCGACCACGGCGTATGCGCAGAAGGTCGGCATCAGCACGGCGCACGAGCTGAGCGGCATCAAGACGGTCAAAGGCACCGTCGCATCCTCCGGCGGCAGCAGTGAACTGGCGTGGCTGGGTATCGGACAGAATACCGACGAGGTCAACCCCTATGCTATGATGCGGTATATGGGTATCGTTGCCAACGGCGGCGTTTGTCAGGAGCCGTATTTGGTGGAGGATATTACCACTTCGGCGGGGCTGAAAACGGGATTTGCCCGCACGAGAAAATCACAGCGCATCCTGAGTGAGGAAACTGCCAGCCGTCTGACCGAAATGATGCGGTTTACAGTGTCCAACGCCTACGGTGACAAGAATTTCCCCGAAGGTATGCAGGTCTGCGCCAAGACCGGCACGGCGGAACTCGACGGCAAAAAGAAATCTCACGCGTGGTTTGTCGGCTTTTCCGGCAATGAACAGTACCCCTATGCCTTTGCCGTAGTCGTGCAGAACGGCGGCAGCGGTTACGCCGCCGCAAGACCCATCGCGTCCGAAGTGCTGGGCGTTCTCAAAGAAAAAGCAGACAAGGCGAGTTAGTGGTTAGTGGTTAGCGGTTAGTGATTAGCCGTTAGCGGTTAGCGGCTGACCGCTAACAAGGGGAGACGATGAAATGATAAAACACAACATCTGCAAAAGAACACTTGCGCTCGCGTTGGCGGCGGTGATGCTGGCTTCGTTTGCTTCGTGTGCACGCGGGAAAAACGGCGCGGCTGTGAGTGAAAGCGATACCGCTCCGCATTCGCAAAAGGCGGACGATGGGCTGTATTATCCCGTCACCAAGGAGTCTTTTTATGACGAGAACGGCGAGCTGTCGCGCTGTTACGAGTATGCCTATTCGCCCGAGGGCTATCTGTTGAAAGAACGGCATTACTATGTAACTGACGGAAAAATCGACCAGGATTACAGTTCCCAATACAGCTATGACGGGAACGGCAGAATGGCAAAGCAAGTCAGCGACTATACGGGGCGGAACGATGAAATTGACCAATGGAACTATGACAGATGGACCACGACCTATGAATATGACGACATGGGACGTATGATTGCTTACGAATATTTGTGCGAAAACTACCACATGAAGGAGAGAAAAGAGGTGATGGACGAGTCGGCGCTGACAGAAACCGACCGCCTTGTAAGGCACTGTCATGAAATAACTTGAACAGAAATCCTCGATAAACATCGTATAATCGGGATTGTTTTTTGAGAAATGTTCAACTTATTTTTCAACAGAGC
>CACWOA010000376.1 GCA_902762395.1 uncultured Ruminococcus sp. | reverse complement strand
CATTATAGCATTGTTTACACACAATTACAACAGATATTTTTTTGAAAGAAGCGAAATATCATCAAAAACGCCAATCAACGCATCCTCGCCCCGACCGAAGACAACCGCCTCCCCGCTACAGGAGGCGATCCGGCAGACAAAGCGGCGTTTCGCGCCGCCTGCGAAAAAGCCGCCGCCCGTCCCCGCACGGGCGATTCCATCGGCACGCTCGGAGAAAAATCGCTCCACGCGGCGCTGAAATGGTACTACGAACCCGACGGCAGCCGTCACGAGATACCCGTGGGGAGCTATGTGGCGGATATCGTGGGCGAGGCGGGCATTATCGAAATTCAGACCCGTTCCGTCGCCCATCTGAAGCCCAAGCTGACGGAACTGCTTCAGGCGGCTCCCGTCACGGTGGTGCATCCCGTCATTCTCCGCAAGCGCATCGTCAGTCTCGACAGCAAAACGGGCGAAGTCACCTCCGTGCGCCTCTCTCCCAAGCGGGGCAGCGTTTACACCGCCATACGCGAACTGTACGCCCTCAAGCCGCTGCTGCCGCAGCAGCGGCTTACCGTCCGTCTGCCGCTGCTCGAAGCGGACGAAATACGCTCCTTCGGCGTTCGCACCCGCCGCCGCAAAAAGCAGCGCACCCGGCAGGGAGAATATGTCTCCGACCTCGTACCCACCGATATTGTTGACGAAATCACCCTCGCTCAACCCTCGGATTATGAAATATTTCTTCCCCCGGGGCTGCCCGGCGCTTTCGGCGCGGCGGAACTGGCACAGGCGGCCGGCACCGATCTTCCCACGGCGCGCAGGGTGCTGAATCTGCTGACCTTTTTAGGATTGACCCGGGTCGCCGGCAGGGACGGCAGACGCGTCCTGTACCTTCGCACACAGTAAGCAGAGGGCTTTCGATTGGCTTTTGCCGCTACTGCCGCCAAATGCAATTTTTATAAAAATAGCATTGCTTTTCTGACAAAGATGTGGTATAATGTTTAACAAATCAAATTCTCTGGAGGTTTTTTCATGAAAAAGTTTCTCGAAGAATTCAAAGAATTCGCACTCAAGGGCAATATGCTCGATCTCGCCGTCGGTGTTCTGATCGGTTCCGCTTTCTCGGGACTTGTCACCTCGCTCACCGATAACATCATTCAGCCGATCCTCAACTGCTTCGGCGCGGCGGACGCCACCAGCGGCGTGGGCAGCCTCAACATCAAGTTCTATAAGCTGAATATGCCCATCGGCGCGTTTTTGGCGGACATCATCAACTTCATCATCATGGCGCTGGTGATTTTCCTCATCGTCAAGGGCGTCAACAAGGTTTCCGCTCTTGGCAAGAAGAAGCAGGAGGAAGAGGAAGAAGTCACCACAAAGGTCTGCCCCTTCTGCTGCTCCGAAATTCCGCTTGCCGCCTGCAAATGCCCCAACTGCACCAGCGATCTGCCTGCGGAGGAAAAGGCAAAGGACGAGCCTGCCAAGGCGGAGGAACCCGCTAAAGTCAAGGTAGGCAACAAGAAGAGAAGATAATCTCCGCGTCCCTTCCTCATGGTCATCAAGATGAAAGCAAGCTATCTGAAAACGATGCTGAGCCGTGACAAAAACTACCGTACCGCTTTTTGGCTTGCCGTGCTGCTTCCTGCAGGCAGTGCGGCGGCCGCAGTGGTCGTAGGACGCAACAGCGGGTATTTTGCCCATCTGCTGCCCCCCTGCGCGCTGAATACTTTAACGGGACTGCGCTGCCTCTCGTGCGGCGCCACCAGAGCGACGCTCGCCCTGGTGCGCGGTGATTTGCTCACGGCGCTTTATTATAATCCGCTCTATTTCGCCTTTCTCTGCTGGCTGGGCTATCTGTACGCGCGGCTTGTCATTTCACTTATCAGGCGACCCTATCGGAAATACAGCCTGCGCGTCACCTGGCCGTGGGGCATTGCGACCATAGCGGCGGTGCTGCTGTTTTTTTTCGTTCGCAACACACCCTTTTACCAGTTATTTTTCTATTAATTCTCAATGATCTGAAAAGG
>CACWOA010000375.1 GCA_902762395.1 uncultured Ruminococcus sp. | reverse complement strand
CATGCGGCTGAATATCCACACCGTCCAGACATTGTCTGTCCGTGTAATTGATAAGAAGCGGCAGCCAGTAGATGCCGTACTTCTCCCGGAAATTCGGCGGCACATCCGTGCCGGAATCCACTAAAATGGCGATTTTCTGTTTGTTCATCATGTCACATAACCTCACTTGAAAAACCTGAAAAATTTGAAAATTTGAAAACCTGAAAAAACCTCTAAAAGAATTATCTCAACAATCTCTCAAAAAAACATGGCGCTCCACACATTTTTTCAATCGCGCTCAATCTCTCGTATTTTCCTCATCCTCGCGAATAACCGACAGCATTTTCGCCGCGAAAATTTTGGCGGCAAAGGAACACGCCGCCATGGTAATCATGCTGTCCTGTGACGCAAACGCAAAACGCACCTCGGCATTTTCCTCCGACTGCAGCAAGCCTTCCGCAACCGTGTGCAGCGCCCGTTCCACATAATCGCAGAAGCTGTCATAGGACGCCCCTCTGTCGCCGCCACTGACTACCGTATCAATGCCCAGCCGCACATCACCGATTGCCAGCGACTGCTTCAGCACGGTGATGACAATCAGTCCGGCGATATGCTCCCGGCTGTATTTCTTCTTTTCCGGCTTACCCACAATTCCCAGCTTCACATAATTGTTAATCATGGAGGAGGTGATAAACGCCTCTCCGTTGTAGCCCAAAACGGGCGACAGCGCCTTTTCGATCACAGTCACCACCTGGTCCATATATAAGCCGAGCGTGGGAATCTGCTCCCATCGCGGCAGCCGGAACGAGGCAACGCTGCCCGCAAACGCCGTCATTTTCTCATTTCTGCCCAAATCCGAATGATTCAAACAATCCCTCCTGTTCATACAAAACACACAGAAAGTACAAGAAAACAATGTAATCTGGTCTTGATAATTAGATTATATCGTTTTTCACTCCTATTGTCAATAGGGAAGCCTCCATTTCCCGATAGAATTTATTCCAATTGTCTGCTTTCAGCAAAAAACCGCCTTGATTTCTCAAAGCGGTTTTGATTTTCACATGATTCTTTTCGGTTTCCCCATCATCGGCGCGGCAGTCTCCGGCGACTACTGATACAGCGTCTCATAGATTTTTTTGGCGCGCTCCACCTTGCGCACATAATGTTCGGTGTCGCGGAACGGAATGGTGTCAAGCGTCTTGCCGTCAGAGGAAAGCATCTCGTCACTCAGCCACTGACTGACCCGCCCCATTCCCGCGTGATAGGCGGCAATGGCGAGTTTTTCATCCCCGAATTCCCTGCACAGCAGCGAAAGAAAATACACGCCGTATCGTATATTGGTTTCAGGATCAAAAATGTCGGTGTACGGGGCGGCGTCCCCTTCATCCTTGGAGCGCAGCCATTCAAACGTCTCCGGCATAAGCTGCATCAGACCGCACGCGCCCATATGGGACACGGCATGGCTGTCAAAGCCGCTCTCGGTGTGAATCACCGCATAGGCGAGATTTTCATCAATCTCGTATTGTGTACAGTATTTTTGTACATATTCGGAATAGCTCTGCGGATACAGCTTTTTCTTGACCAGCGAAAGCCCGAAGCAGGCAGCGCCCGCGATTACCGCCAGCGTCATGACAATGGCCAGCGTATGCTTTTTCCGATGCAGACTCAGCACCATCGTGCCATTCCTCCTTCTGTTATGTTGTCTGTTATGTTGTACGATTCAGCCGATTGTAAAAGTTGAAAAATCACGCAAATATGGGGCATGGTCAACGTGAAGGAGGCGATTTTTTCTCCATTTGGAGTAGGGCAAATCGTGATATTGAGCTACTTCCGTATTCGCCCACCCCTGATGTGAACCGTAGCTCGTTCCGCTCGTTCGGCTTCGCCTCACTCGTGGGGCGCTGCCCCGCTCCCCGCTGGTGGCGCCGCCCCCAGACCCCTGCCAGGGAACCAGTCCCCTGGACCCCGCGCTCGCATTCGCTCGCTAATTGCGCTTCGCTTTTTCTTCTTAAATCCCGACTTGCACACGGCTGTTT
>CACWOA010000374.1 GCA_902762395.1 uncultured Ruminococcus sp. | reverse complement strand
ATTCTCGTTGGGATCACGGCCGATGACCGCCGCCACTACTACCGTAAAATCCTGATGGGCGCTTTTGATACCGTAAAATTTCTCCAACGCTTCCTTTTCACGGCGTATCGCATAATAATCTACCAGCATATCGTGCAACTGGCGGTTCTCCTCCTGCAACCGGCTGTTTTCGGCGGTCAGTTCCTCCGCCGATTTCATCGGTGTCAGTGTCTGTTTCAGTGATGCCGTCCCGTTAGTCGTCATCTGCTGTAAGGGAATCAGCCAGCTATTCGTCAGAAAACTTCTGACGTCACTGCTCCCCGCTGATACCAACGATACCGCCAGAAAAAATATCACCAGTGTCATCAGCACTTTGAAAGGCCTGCCGGAAAATATTCTTTTCCGGCCTTCCCACCGGCTCATCGTTTCCGCTTTCTGCCGCCCTGCGGCAGACGATTCAGCCGCCGTCCGGCACCGTCTGCCACACAATCCAGCGGTCTTTCCGCCGTATGTACCGGCATACCGGTTTCCTTCTCTACCAATAAATCCAGTCCTCTCAACAGCGCACCGCCTCCTGTCAGCGTAATACCGTTGTCAATAATATCCGCCGACAATTCCGGCGGTGACTGCTCCAGCGTGGTACGAATCGCTTCAATAATCACCGACAGCGGATCCGCTAAGGCCTCTCTGACCTCCGGCGGGTTGGAGCCGAGCACGGTGGGGCCGCCGGCCTGCAGGAAGTCGTAGTATTCGTTGCCGTCGATGTCGTACAGCTTCGCGCCGTCCGCCTTCGTGATGACGATCGGGAACGGATAGTTGAACGCAAGGTTATGCTGTACGCCGCCGGGGATGATCTGTTTGGCTTCTTCGATCATAGCCTTGGACTTCTGGCACTTTTTGGCGAAGTATTCGTCTTCATATTCTTTCAGCGCTGCGGGGCTGATGGAATAGATCGGGGAAGCAAGCAAATCGTCGAGCTGTTTGTTGACCGCTTTTGCGTCATGGTATTCGGTGATCGCAAATCTGGTATCCATATTGGGGTTCCTCCTGTAAAATAATAGTCGGTGAGTCGCCACTCACTCTTTTGCTTCTATATTATACAATATTTAACGAATTGTGTCAATCGCAAGGATGATAAAAAACCGCATCCTTTTTTGTGCAATGTCCACACCGCAGACGCCCGTTTGGCGGTTTTGGCGGTTTGCGCGCACAAAAAGGCTCTTGCATTGCCTGCTGCTTTGTGTTATAATGGAACGGTAATCATAAACAGCAAACAACGAGGTGACACTATGGCTATTCAGGAATCCGGCGAAATGTATCTGGAAACGATCTTGATATTGTCCCGCGAACAACCCGCGGTGCGCTCCATCGACGTGAGCGAATATATGGGCTACTCCAAGCCCAGTGTCAGCCGCGCGGTCGGTCTGCTGCGCGACGGCGGCTATCTGAATGTGGATCGCAACGGCCATCTGTTTTTGACCGATCTCGGCCGCGAGGTTGCCGAAAAGATCTATGAGCGCCATACCTATCTGACCCGCTTTTTCGTTTCCATCGGCGTCAGCGAACAGACCGCTGCCGACGACGCGTGCAAGATTGAACACGTGATCAGCGACGAGACCTTTGAGGCGATCAAAAAACTGCCGCTGGATTAAACTCAAGCGTAAAAACAGGCTGCCCGCCCGGACAGCCTGTTTTCTTGTGTTCTTGCTCTCTTGCTTTCTTACTTTTCCCATTTCATGATGGTCTTGCCCATCGGCTTTTTCAAGTCGGAATCGAACGCTTCCGTGATCTGCTTGATATGGCGGATCGTCACCACGTTGCCCACCATCAGCGACAGGTAATCCACGATCTCGGGATACTGCTCATACATCTCCACCGTCTTGAGGAAATCCTTGCGGCCGGAACGGCTCGGGCCGAACATGCGCAAACCCTTTTCCAAAATCATGCGCGTGTTGATCGGCACGGGATATTCGCTCACGCCGAGGATGGAGATGGTGCCCTCGGGATTGATGAAGTCGATGATCTGGTTGATCGCAAT
>CACWOA010000373.1 GCA_902762395.1 uncultured Ruminococcus sp. | reverse complement strand
GCTGTTTGTGCTGGGGCGTGCGGTCGTGGCGGCGGCGCCTGCGGGAGCGGTGATCTGGCTGGCGGTTCATCTTCGTGCAGGGGATGGCAATCTGCTGACGGCGTGCAGCGGGTGGCTCGATACGGTGGGACGGCTATTGGGCATGGACGGTGTGATTCTGCTGGCGTTTCTGCTGGGATTCCCCGCCAATGAAATTGTTATTCCCCTTATGCTGATGATGTATCTGTCGCAGGGAACGCTGACCGACGTCACCGATCTGACGGCGCTGCATGAACTGCTGACCGCCAACGGCTGGACGCTTCACACGGCGGTTTGCGTCATGCTGTTTTCGCTCATGCACTGGCCGTGCGCCACCACCTGCATGACGATTTACAAGGAAACGGGAAGCTTCAAATGGACGGCAGCGGCTATCGTCATTCCCGCGGCGATGGGGTGTGCGGTCTGTATGGCGGTGTCTCTGATGGCGAAGATCATTGGTTTCTGATACGTCGATACGGGTGATGGTTTGGTGTGCGTTTTCTGTATTTTATAATGATTCAACCGTAGATTAGGCAATTTTGATAGATATTACCCAATATAGCGAGGCTTTTTTATGATTTTGCGGGCGAAAGATCAAAATTATCGTTGACAGTCGGACAGAATTGTAATATAATAATGTAGTTATTGGAGCAATCATGCTTCAATGCGTTATTACAGAAAAATGGAGTTGAGCGTGATTGGTTAGAGCAATTGTAGGAGCCAACTGGGGTGACGAGGGCAAGGGAAAGATTACGGATATGCTTGCCGCCGAGTCGGATATCGTCATTCGCTTTCAGGGCGGTGCCAACGCGGGTCACACGATTATCAACAATTTTGGCAGATTCGCGCTGCATCTGCTGCCGTCGGGCGTGTGCCATCAGCATACCGTCAACATCATCGGCAACGGCGTGGCGCTTGATTTGATGAAATTTGAAAAAGAACTTGCCTATGTGGTGGAGCAGGGCGTTCCCACCCCGAAGATTCTGATTTCGGAGCGCGCGCAGCTCATCATGCCTTATCATGTGCTGTTTGATGTGTACGAGGAGGAACGCCTGGGCGGTAAGGCCTTTGGTTCGACCAAGTCGGGCATTGCTCCCTTCTATTCGGATAAGTATTCCAAGATCGGCTTCCAGGTCAATGAGCTGTTTGCCGACGAGGACTATCTCAGAGAGAAGATCAATAAGGTGCTGGATATCAAGAACACCATGATCAGGCATCTCTACAACAAGCCGGAGATTTCCGGGCAGGAAATCTATGATTATCTCATGAAGTGCAAGGAGATTGTCACGCCTTATGTGGCAAATACCTTTGAATTTGTGCAGAGAGCAGTCCGCGAGAACAAGAACATTCTTTTAGAGGGTCAGCTCGGTTCGCTGAAGGATACTGATTTCGGCATTTATCCGATGGTCACTTCTTCTTCCACACTGGCCGGATACGGCGCGGTGGGCGCTGGCATTCCCGCGAGAGCCATTTCTGAAGTGATTACCGTGACCAAGGCGTATTCAAGCTCTGTGGGCGCGGGCGAATTTGTGAGCGAAATCTTCGGTGATGAAGCGGACGAACTGCGTAGACGCGGCGGCGACAAGGGAGAATTCGGCGCAACGACGGGCAGACCGCGCAGAGTGGGCTGGTTCGACTGTGTGGCGACCCGCTACGGCTGTATGGCGCAGGGTACCACCAAGGTGGCCATGACCAATCTCGATGTGCTGGGCTATCTCGATGAAATCCCCGTATGCGTGGGCTACGAGATTGACGGACAGATTACCCATGAATTCCCCGTCACGCATCTGCTTGCCAAGGCAAAGCCGGTGCTCCAGAACCTGCCGGGCTGGAAGCAGGACGTGCGCGGCATCAAGAATTACGAGGAACTTCCCGAAAACTGCCGCAAGTACATCGAATTCATCGAGGGACAGATCGGTTTCCCGATTGACATTCTTTCCAACGGTCCCGGTCGCGACGAGGTTATTTACAGACAATAAATTTTTTCATCATGCAGGGCATGGATATGAATTTTGATTTTATCCTT
>CACWOA010000372.1 GCA_902762395.1 uncultured Ruminococcus sp. | reverse complement strand
CGACTTGCATTGGGAAAGAGCGTTACTCCAGCGTCAAGCGTGATCCAGTCTACAGGCGCTGGCGATCGGCGCCGGGTCTGCCATCGCTGATTGACATTTCTCCGCTTGCCTCTTTGAAGGAGCTGGAAGTGCTGATCTTAGGCGACGCCATGAAGCTGCGCGATTATTCCCTGACCGGAAAAATCCAATCGCTGCAGATGCTCGGCGTATGCAGGTATCAGACTTCCTGCGACAGCCGGAAAATGAAAATGCAGTCCGACGCATTTCTCGCCGGACTGCCCGATTTGCGCTATCTGGATTTACAGGATGTTGTGATTAAGGAAAGAGCATTCCTTTCACCCGAATCGGTAAGCGCAATGGATTTTGCACGGTTTTCTGCTGAGTGATTTTGTATTGGGATGCCGCAGCAATATTCTTACATCGGGGATGAATAACCCGCTTGACATGCCATTTCCGCCGCATTATAATGGAATCGACAACACATAAAACAAAGGAGCTGTTCATCATGGCGAAAACTGTTTCAAAGGGTCATTGTTACCTATGCGGTAAGGAGCTTACCAAAACCACGGCCAAGCGTCATGTCCTCACGCACGAACCGGAGGATGACGAGGCGCAGGAGTGTATGCTGGTCAAAATTGAGGATAAATATGACAAGAATTACTGGCTGTACGTCGATATTTCACTGACTGCCACGCTGAAATCGCTTGACACCTTCCTTCGTGAAATCTGGCTGGAATGCTGCGGTCATCTGAGCGAATTTTCTTATGGCCCCTATCATGAGGAAATCGGTTTTACCAGAAAAATCTCTTCCATTCCGGAAGGAATTGTGCTGGATTATGAGTACGACTTTGGCACCTCCACCGATCTGAAAATTACATTCGTTGAATACACCTTGCGCCGAAAGCAGAAGAAGGCAGTCCGTCTGCTTGCCCGCAACATCGCGCCGGATTATCGCTGCGGCGTTTGCGGAAAGCCCGCCGAATATATAGACACCGAAGCCTATTATGATGAAGAGAATCCGTTTTACTGTCTCGATTGCCTCAAGGCAAAGGGGGAGGACGAAGAATTTGCCCTGCCGGTCGTCAATTCTCCGCGAATGGGCGTGTGCGGATACTGCGGCGAATTTGATACCTACGAATTTGACCCAGACAAAATCGGAAAATAACCGGATCTCCTGGATTCTCGAAAACGTGACGATAATATCATAGGAAATCCCATAAAATAGGGATTTCGAGCTGCTTTTATCGTCACGCATTTAGAATAGATAGTTGTGACGAGGAATGTCCATTTTATGCGGTTTTAGACGATGCTCGTCATGTTTTTCCGAGAATCCAGGGTATAAGGATAAATGGATCACCACAGAGCTTTCAAGGAAAATGATCCGCGACATTGACAAATCCGAGGTTCTCAGCGAAACACTGATACAGTCGCCGATTTTCGGACCGATGCCTCCCACACAGCTATCCGGCGGCGTGAAGACGCTCATGCTGATTGCCTATGACCGGAATCATATTTTCAATGCGCACAATTGCGGCGACAACTGCGCCAAATGGATATTGAAGATCGCTCAGATGCGCAAAGACAGAATCGTCATCAATCTGCGTCATCTGATGGATTTCGGTGAGGGTGAATTCAAGATCAGAGTGATGAACACCAACAAGATCGTCAGAAACATGGCGGAATTGACGCTGCAAGCCGTGGACTTTGTGTAAGGAGGAATCCCACATGGAACCTATCTGGAATGAAATGTACGACGCGGCGAAAGCCGTATTGCATCCGAGGAGAATTTCGGAGTATGTCACCTGCGGAGAAGTAGCTGCCGCGATTCTGTCGAAGTCGGGGAAAATCTATACCGGCGTATGTATGGACACCTGCTGCACGCTGGGCATCTGCGCGGAGAGAAACGCCATCTTCAATATGCTCACAAACGGTGAACAGGAGATCCACAAGGTTCTCGTCGTTTGCGACGACGGCACCAACGGTGCACCCTGTGGCGCCTGCCGGGAGCTCATGGTGCAGATCACGCCGGACAGCTACAAGGACATCGAAATCATGGTGGATTACTCCGTCGGACGCATTGTCAGGCTCGGCGACATCACGCCCGAATGGTGGATATAGAGAAAGCAGCATTCTCTCAAAAACAGACTTCCACCGCCTGTCACCCTCTCGCTCTGGCTTTCGCGGTAAATTTATTCAAAGTCACCCTGATCACCGCGACCGTGGAAGCCATTTCGGCGGTGATGGCAAAATCGCGACCTGTCTGGTGTTTCATCAGCAGGGAAAGCCCTTTTTTGGTTTATTCTATCCCGACGATTTTCGTTCCGCGCCCTCTCCATAAATCCAACTGTTTCTCCGTGACCGGAACCACACACAGCCGAAGCATCTGTCCGGTGCCAAAATACGGATAGACGCCGATTCCGTCTTTTCTATACAATACCTCGGGAACAGTGCCGAATGAATACCATTCATTGACCTCTCTTTCATAGGCTTCTTCAATGAGCGTCTGGGTCAGTTCATTGATGCTTTCGTCCGTGAGATCGGCGAAGAACACTTTAAACGTGTAAAAGCAGATTTCCTGAAACAATTCCATCATTTCCGATGTGTAGCCGTGATCGTCAAAATTGAGTGTAATTTCCTGTATTACATCGGAATTGGTCGGCACATACACGGTCATTGTGGGCAATAGCCATTTTTGCGGGTCTTCACTGAATTCATAGTAAACGGTAGGGTGAGATGAGTGAATCCCGTTGTCGTAGGTTTCACGGCTCCATTGTGAAGCAGGCAAGAGGTAATCCGCATGCTTATCTTTTTGATAGAATGCGTTATAGCAGGCAATAAATTCCTCCAGTGAAACGTCAAACACAAGTTCATCTTTACGGTTTTCCGTTACTTCAAAATCCGGACGTTTTATCTCCGCCGCCGCTTCACCTTCAAAACAGCTTGATAACGAGTGAATGAGAATGACACATAGCAGCAGACTGATTATTCTTTTGTAAATCTTCTTTCTATCGAAACTCGTGTTTATCACAAAATCAATCATATATTACCACTTCCTATTCTAATAAAATGCCCTTCCTGTATCGCGGCAAAGGTCGCAACGGCGCAGACAATTCCGCCTGTACAGGACAGCGGAATATAGCCGATTGTCAGCGGAATAGCAAAGAGCAGCGCGCCGGTGAGCTTGCCTACTGCCGTGTGGAGGGCGACAAATTCCTTGCGGATG
>CACWOA010000371.1 GCA_902762395.1 uncultured Ruminococcus sp. | reverse complement strand
GGATTACGACCCGCGGGTGCAATCGGCGAAGAATATGCGATACGACCTGCGAATTATGTAAAGTATACGGGAACGGAAATGTAAAGTCAACACGGGCGGCACGAAAGAGTTGTCGTCCTTGAAGGTCTTTGCCGCCCTTCCGCCGATGTCCTTCCGCGGATTCGCTTTCGAATTTGTGTATAAGATATGACATCTTTTTTCGGCGGCTCAGACAAAGAAGTTGCATTGGCTTTTGGGGAGGGATGGGGCATAATTTCCGTTGTGAGCGGCTTTGCGTGGGCCGTTCCCTGAATCATGATGACTACCTCTGCGTGTATACGAGTGACCGGAACCCGTTTTTAGCGGGTTCCCGTTGCATTTTATGGGGTTTTTCGCGAACCGGGACGACCGGTTTGACGCGGAAATCGCACATGCTTTGGCGTGAGGGTTCAGGGGATAATCCATCGACGCGCAACCATTTTTCGTGTAAGATTAAAGACGGATTTCGGTCGGTCGGGGGGTTCCATGAAACTGTTTCAGAAGGACAAATCGTTTTACAAGAAAGTGTTGATTCTGGCTCTGCCCATTGCGCTGCAGAGCCTGATTGCCGTCGGGGTAAACATGCTCGACACCATCATGGTCGGCGGCATCGGAAGCGCCGGAAACATGTACGACGCGATTGATGTCGGCGTGCTCGGAAAGACCGAGGCGCAGCTTGTGAGCGAGCAGTCGCTCTCCGCGGTTTCGCTCGCAAACACCTTTATCGGAATTTACCATATTTTCTGTATGGGACTCGGCATGGGCGCATCGGTGCTGGTGTCGCGCTACTGGGGCATGAAGCAGAAGGGCGACGACGAGGGAGGCAAGGCGTCGACGGCGCTTAAGCAGACCGTGAGCCTGATGCTTCGTCTGACGCTTATTCTTGCGGCTATGTTTGCAATTGCGACGCTCGTCATGCCCGACACCATAATGAAAATGTACGCGAAGAAACAGGTCGATGTCTCGACCGTTTCCGTGGAGGAGCTTGAGAAGACGGTCGCGGAAAATGCCAACAACCGCGCTGTCATAAACCGCGGCGCTGACTATCTGAGGTATTCAATCCTCACATATTTCTTCCTCGGAACATCCCTGACGGTAACGATTGTGCTTCGAAGCGTCGGGCAGGCGATGTTCCCGCTGTTTGTGTCAATCGGAGCGCTGGTTGTCAATCTGATTGCCAATTACACATTTATCTTCGGCCACTTCGGCGCGCCGCGAATGGAGGTGAAGGGCGCCGCGCTCGGCACTCTGATTGCGCGTGTTTTCGAGGCGGTGATGATTCTCGGATATCTGTTCTTAAAGGATGAGCGAATCCGGTTTCGCGTGCGGGATCTCTTCATGCGGACGAGGTCGCTTCTTCGGGAATATATACGAATCAGCATTCCGGTGCTCATAAGCGACGGAATTTTGGCATTCGGCAACAACGCCGTGGCGATGGTCATCGGCCGGCTCGGCTCGGAGTTCACTTCGGCCAACGCCATCACGGCCGTGACGCAGCAAATGAGCACGGTCGGCATCCAGGGCGTGTGCCAGGCGGGTGCGATTGTGACCGGTCAGACGCTCGGGCACGGGGAGCGCGAGAAGACGATGAAGCAGGGCTGGATGTTCTTTGGCCTGGGCCTTGCGCTCGGTCTGGTTGCGGCGTTGATTATCCTCGTGATTTCGTCGCCGGTTGTGAACAGCTACGATGTGGCGCCCTCCACGAAGGACATCGCGTTCCAGCTGATGAGCGCCATCAGCGTAATTTTGATTTTCCAGGCAACAAACAGCATCATGACCAAGGGCGTGCTTCGCGGAGGCGGAGACACGAAAATGCTGATGCTTATGGACAATGTTTTTCTCTGGGCAATCGCGCTGCCGCTGGGCATCGTCGCGGGATTTGTGCTGCACCTTGATGCATTTTGGATTTACATCTGCCTCAAGTCCGACCAGATTGTGAAGGCCGTGTGGTGCTATTTCCGCCTCAAGAGCGAAAAATGGATCAAGCGAATTTCAACCGGGGAACCGCAGGAGCAGAAGGCATAGCGAAGGCGCGGTA
>CACWOA010000370.1 GCA_902762395.1 uncultured Ruminococcus sp. | reverse complement strand
GCATAGACACCATATACAGGACGCAGATCGCGCAGAATCCGTTGCGTATAATATGTCGACGTTGGGATGCATCGGAAGTCCGCCTTGCGCCGAGAAGGGAAGCGGCGGCTATGGCGGCGGCAAACAGCAAAAACAGCGGTGTGTGGGGATAGCTTGTGTTGAGAACAGCGAGAGGAATATCCGCCAGAAAGGACGATATCCCTTCGAGATAGCCGTCCAGCAGCGCAACCGCCAGCCGCAGGGGCAGCGAGAGCAGCCAGCCTGCCAGCGGCAGGGCATAGAGCAGCGACGCGAGAATCCCGAGAAGGAGAAACCATGTGGCAGCGTAAACGCAGAGGAGGTTGGTCAGCGGCGCAATCAGCGAGACGCGTCCGAAATACAACGCGCTGAGCGGCAACGTAGAAAGCGAAGCCGTCAGGGAGGCAGCCAGCGTGTTAATGACGTATGACTGTATGCGGGAGAATCTGCCGTGTTCCTTGTCAATGGGAAAACGCTTTGTGATCAATTGCCGGACGCGATCGGCGGCTAAGTTCAGTCCCAGCGTGGCGCAGACGGAAAGCTGCAGCCCGATATCCGCCGCGCTCCACGGATTGAACAGACAGATGATCAGAATCGACACGGAGAGCGAGGTCACATTGTCGGGGTCACGCTGAAGAAACCGCGACAGCAGCGCTATCAGGTGCATAATGCCGGCTCGCGTAACGGACGGGGAGAAGCCGGTGACGGCCATAAAGAGTAAAACAAATCCCATCACAGCGAGCGTGTCGGTCTTGCGGGAAAAATGCAGCCGCTGCAGCAACTGAGAGACGGCGTAGCTCAGCAGACTGACGTGAAGTCCCGAAACGGCCAATAGGTGCGCGATTCCCGCGTCACGGAAGCTGTTGACCACGTTGTCGTCAAGGTAATCGGTGTCACCCAGCAGCATGGCGCAGAGAAGGGCGGAGGCGCGGGAGGGAAGCGCCCGCCGTATGGCGGTGATGATTTGCCGCCGCAGGGCGATATGACAATATCGGAAGCCGGTTTTTCCCGGGATGACCGTCTGTTCCTCGTTGGGTGAACACCACGCGCGCGCCGCCACGCCGTCAGCCCGGAGCGCGGTTTCGCTGTCGTAGCCGGTATCGTCGCTGTTCTGCACAAAAGTGGCGGTGCAGAGGATGCGGTCGCCCTCCCGCGCTTCAAATGAATGGCGGCAGCTCAGGCGGATTGTCATTTTTTGCGCCGCGCCGTCAATTCCGATTGCGTCGGTTTTAATGATGTAATACCAGCGTCCGTATTTTCGGCGGGGCATTTCCGTTACCACCCCCGACAGGGTACAGGTCTGGGTGCCAAGCGTCCGGGAAATATTCTCCGCCTGTATCCGTAAATACCCCATGACCAAAAAGGCGAGACATACGGGCAGGCATACGATTATGATCTCACGTCTGCGGTCTTCGACAAAAAAACAGGCTGCAACACCGAGGATTGCAGCCGTGATCGCGATAAAAAAATTCACATCCGCGATAAAATACACCGCGAGTGCCGATATTGCCATATACAGCAAACCAAAGACAGCGAGCGGGCGTTTTATCATGAGAAGGCGCTCCTTTCTTACAGAAAATCATCTGAATAGTTTGACAAAATCCGACAAAGCGGCATACAAAAAATACACCTCATCCTGCGCTTACCGGATAACTGCGGGATGAGGTGTAAGCTGATCTGTTATTTAAAGAAAAGGGGGAGCGCTTCAAGGAAGATGATGTCGTTTCTGTCCTTGGCGTCGCCTTCCGCGAGAACGGCGCACTTGGCGACGATATTCGCGCCTGCCTGCTCCGCCAGCGCCACGGCGGCATTGAGCGAACCGCCTGTGCTGATAACGTCGTCCAGCACCAGCACGCGCTTGCCTTTCAATTCGGCGGCATCGTCTTCGCCCAGATAGAGCTTTTGCAGACCCTGTGTGGTGATGGACTGGTCGTCAACGCTCAGCGCGTTGCCCATGTAGACCTTCAGCCCCTTGCGGGCGACAACGTACTTCTTGCCGCTCTGGCGGGACATTTCATAGGCGAGCGGAATGCTTTTCGCCTCGG
>CACWOA010000369.1 GCA_902762395.1 uncultured Ruminococcus sp. | reverse complement strand
CAAGACCGCCACCCTCAACGGGCACGCGCTGCATTTCGGCGACGACTGGTATGTGGACCGGTATTTCCGGACCGCAGATGTCGCTTCCTACCTGAAGGCGGGCCGGAACGAGGTCTTGCTCTCGCTGGATTTCGTCAATCCCATCCCGACCTCAGTCGACCCGGTCGCGCGCTACGGTACGGAGATCGAGAACCTCTTCCTCGTCGGCGATTTCGCCGTCGGGGCCGCCCTGGCGGTGGAACAGCCGACCGAAACCTGGCGCAACCGCAATCCGATCCTCAATCCCAAGCCCATGCCGGCGCGCTTCCAGTACGGGTCTTTCTCCCTCGTTGCAGACGCCGATGCCCCGGAAGGCGACTTCACCCGCCAGGGCCATCCTTTCTTTGCCGGACGCCTCATCTGCAAGGGAGTCCTCAATCTGGCGGAGAGGAAAGACAGCGTGTGCTACAAGATCGCCTTCCCCAAGGTCGAGGCCATCACCGTGGGTGTCAAAGTGAATGGAACGCAACTCCCGACCGTCTTCTGCAGTCCCTGGGAAACGGATGTCACGGACGTGTTGAAAACCGGTGAGAATGATGTAGAACTGACCCTGACCGGAAGCCTGCGAAACCTTCTCGGCCCGCTCCATTGCGTGGGCGGGGAGTTCTCGATGCTGGGCCCCGCGACCTTCAGCGGCAGGGACTCCTGGCCCAATGCGGAACCGGGAGACAATGACTGGTTCGACCTGAGGAAGACGGGCAAGACCCGTCTCTGGCGGGATGACTATTACTGTATCCCCTTCGGATTGATGGAGGCTCTGCCTTACGCGTTTGACGCTTCTCCAATGATGATGCTGGTGCGCGGCTTTACAATGGGTCACGTTGGCTACGGCTTCATCATGGGCTGGTTCTACGGCAAGCGGCTCTATACGGGCAAAAAGAAATACGCTGTGATTTCCGTTTTGCTGCCGTGGCTTTTGCATGGAATATACGATTTTTCTCTTACCCCGGAGCTGCTCGAGGTCAATGAAAACTTAATGTTTATAGCACTTTTTATGGCGCTGCTCGACATTGTGATGCTCATATTGATGATCCGCTTTTTTGTTCGTTCAAAAAAACAGGAACGGTATATGCAATCGGTCTGCTCTATTTAATAAAAAATACGCTATAAAAAGATGGAATATCATAGTGCCTGACTTTTGCCCTTATCAGTTGCTTGTAAAGAGTCCGTTTTGCTTATCTCTAATCTTATATACTGCATTTCAGACAGAAGAAGAACGAAAAAACGTTTTTCTTCTGCTTTTCTCTGGACTTTTTCCTTTTCTGTGGTATCCTGTTGTGCTTGGAAAGGCAGGTGACAACAATGACCACACTCGAAAATCTTTACTACGGCAATATCGCTCCGCACGAATATGAAGTCGTGCGCGGCAGTGAGTACGACATTACCGCAAAGCAGGTGATTCGTCATGAGCAGGAATTGTCCGCTACGCTGACAGAGCAGCAGAATGTCATACTCCAGAAAATCAAAGACAACCACACAGAGCTTATGAACCTCGGCGAGCGCGATGCGTTTTGTCGGGGTTTCTCTTTGGCTGTCAGACTGATGGTTGAAGCGATGAGCAGCGAGAAAACCTGACGCTCCCTGTTTCGCCCTGTGTCGCTCGAAAGAATTGGTGGGGCACGTACCCGACCTCGTCCGACAAACCCCACACAGGCGATTTGTCGCGGTTTGTGGGCAGAAAAAAGACTGCGGAGCACAACGTCCGCAGCCTTTACTCTTCAATACTCTTTTTCAGCTTATTTAAGATGTTTTTCAGTTTCTTTTCCGCGCCGTCCTAACCTAACAGCAGCGACGCTTCGCGCAAGGTTTTTCTCTTCTTGTTAAGCAGACATTTTGGGCAAATGCCATAGACATATTCAACCAACAACCTATCCGGTTTACGCAGATCGGCAAGCGCGATATTGAGCTTTTCCTGTCGAAGCAATTTGAAATACAACGCTTCCGTATCCAAATCATTTGCAACAGAGTCCACAGCAGAGGAATAGAAATCATCCTCATCATCACTTGCGTAAAAATCCGCGTTGTATTTTGGCTTG
>CACWOA010000368.1 GCA_902762395.1 uncultured Ruminococcus sp. | reverse complement strand
TTTATCCAGCGTTTTCGGAATCCGCAACTGAGAAATCGCTCCTTTGCGTCGGACGAAAGGATGCGGGATGATTTGCGTTCGGAAGATCCCGATCTGGTTTCCCCGGACGAATACTGCCGTACCAACGGTATTCAGGGATTTTCCGATATCGGTTTGCCTTTGCGTCGGCTTATCGGGAAATTAAGAGATAAAAGGGAGCTGTATATTGTCACCACGACCGGTATCAATCTGATATGTGGACTGGCGGCGGGCTTTTTGCCTGAGGCGCTTGCCAACGGAACCAGTTTGACAGTGATGCTTCCCAATCAGTACAGTTCGTTTGCCAACGACGTGGCAAGTATTGAATCGCCCGACAGCGCGGCTATCGCAGTGGAAGATTTTGCGGCGCAGTTTGAAAAAATCGTCAGTACATTGCTCCGTGCCGTGCAGCAGTCAAAAACGATAAAGGAAAGCGAAAACAGGGGGAAGGTGTATGTGGGCTGTACCTTCACCGTCCTGAGACAAACCGTTACCATGGGAGTTTCCGATGATCGTGAGGCTTGGGGCTGGCTTTCCATGACAATGCCGCCTGCGCGGGCGATTGACGGAACGCCGTCCTTTGCGTTTTCGGGACGTACTAACACGCAAAACACGGCAAGCCGTGTGTATCGTCATGTCATGGAACTGGTGGATTTTGCCAAAAGCAGAAACGCTTTTTATGAGCTGTCGGAGCAGACCGATCTGTCGACACTTCATTTTGGTCTGGAAAAGGAATCCGCCAAAAAGTATTGGGCGCAGCTCTATCAATCGGCGTTTAACAGAACTCTTTTACACAGTCAATATGCGGGGGAACTGATTGAGGTGGCGGCGCAGCATCCGCTGTCAGACGGCAATCCGGGAGCGGAATTTCAGGCGAGGCTGGATTACGCGTGCCAATTGTATCAAAGCCTGTGTGCTTCAGGAAAACACACACACATTTATGTTCCGGGCAGTGTTCATCATCCCGACCGTTGTTCTTTGAGTGAAGCGGGAACGCGTTATTTAATCAAGTCGGGTATTCCTGAGGAAAACCTTTTGGGAGATGAGATGAACCGGAAGTACAAAGGGGAGGATGGCGTCTACAATTCCGCCGATGACAAGCAATTGTTTTATATGGCGTTTGGCGTGCTGCCTTATTTTCATACGGTTCCCTGCGATATGTATGCGCATAATCCGATTTATGAGCTGTTTGAGGCTATACCTGATGTTATATTCCGTGACCATACATGGCAGGATGAACACTCATTCAATGGCAATCGCACCAGGAGGGAACGAAAGCCACAAGGGTAAGAGAATCTGTGATGATTCTTTTGCACGGAAATCAATTTTGAAAAACGGGGGAACTCCCACCGGCACTTCGTGCCACCTCCCTCAGAGAGGGAGGCAAATATGGCTCCCTCTTTGAGGGAGCTGTCAGCGAAGCTGACGGGTGACTGGGGGAGTGTAAACTGCGCCGGGATTTTCAACGCAGTTTAGCGAATCCGGCGAATGTTATCACCAAAATTGATTTCCCTGATTCTTTTGATTCCCGGCTTGCATAATGACAGCAGGAATGCTATAATAGTCATAGCCAACCAAGGACATTCGGAGGTGCATAGTAAAATATGGATGTTAGAGTGGGAGATACGCTGGAGATGAAAAAGCAGCACCCCTGCGGCTCCAAGCAGTTTGACGTGCTGCGGGTGGGCATGGATTTCAAGATCAAGTGCAAGGGCTGCGGACATGAGGTCATGGTGCCGCGCCATAAAATCGAAAAAAATATCAAGAAGATTCTCCGCGAGGACGGGGAAACCTGATGACAGACAAGCAGGGGAATTATACAAAAAAGGATGACAGAAAAATATGTTTGATAAACTTTCGGCGGCGGAGGTAAAATACGAGGAACTCAGCAAAAAGCTGTGCGACCCCGACATCATCAATGACAATGCGGTTTACCGTGACACCATGCGGGAATACAAAAATCTCACCCCGCTGGTGGAGAAATACCGCGAATACAAAAACGCCAAGGATATTGAGGAAGAATCCAGAATGCTTCTCGAAGAGGGCATTCCGGACAAGGAATTCCGCGAACTGGTGGAGAGCGAACTGAGTGAGGCGCGGGAAAAACTGGAAACCATCTCGGACGAACTCAAGATTCTGCTGCTGCCCAAGGACCCCAACGACGACCGCAACGTGGTCATGGAGATCCGCGGCGGCGCGGGCGGCGAGGAAGCGGCGCTTTTCGCGGGGGTGCTTTTTCGTATGTATTCCATGTACGCCGAACGCTGCGGCTGGAAGGTGGAAGTGGTCAACGCCAATGAAACCGAACTGGGCGGCTACAAGGAAATCAGCTTTCTGGTCAATGGCGAGGCGGCCTATTCCAAGTTGAAATACGAGAGCGGCGTTCACCGCGTGCAGCGTGTTCCCGAGACGGAGACGCAGGGCAGAATTCACACCTCTACCGCCACGGTGGCGGTCATGCCGGAGGTGGACGAAGTGGATGTGGAGATCAACCCCACCGATCTGAAAATCGACACCTTCTGTTCGAGCGGCGCGGGCGGTCAGCACGTCAACAAGACCGAATCCGCTATCCGCATTACCCACCTGCCGACCGGCATTGTGGTGGAATGCCAGGACGAGCGCAGCCAGTACAAGAACAAGGACCGCGCCATGAAGATTCTGCGCTCCCGCATTTACGAGGCGGCGATGGAGGAACAGCACAGCAAGATTGCCGCCGAGCGCAAGTCGCAGGTCGGCACAGGCGACCGCTCCGAGAGAATCCGCACCTATAACTATCCGCAGGGACGCATGACCGATCATCGCATCGGTCTGACCCTCTACAAGCTGGACGCGATTCTCAATGGCGACCTGGACGAAATATTCGACGCGCTCATCACCTCCGCCCGGGCGGAGCAACTGCGGGCGTCCATTGAGGAAAACGGGAAGGATTAGCGTTTTAGTGGTTAGTGGACAGTGGACAGTGGTTAGCGATTTAGAGAATAGTGAATGGTGAATAGTGAATAAGGAATAACGGGCGCACGGGGGGTAGATGAATGATGTACCCCGTTTCCCGCCACCTGCTTCCGACTATTTGCTAACCACTATCCACAACTTAAGCACTCCCCCAGTCGCCCGTCAGCAAAGCTGACAGCGACAGCCCCCTCAAAGAGGGAGCCATACAGCCCCCTCAAAGAGGGAGCCATTATTCGCCTCCCTCTTTCCTGTATCGCAAGCGATACAAGGGGAGGTGGCACGCCGCAGGCGTGACGGAGGGAGTGATTTTCCCTAAGTTGTGGATAGTGATTTGCTAACAGCTAACGGCTAAATACAGGGAGGTCGATAGAAATAATGAGAAAGAAATGCGGCTTTTTTCTGGCGGTCGCAGTGCTTCTTCTGATGGCAGGGTATTTTTGTATGTGTGCCGTTCGTGCCCGGGAGGATTCCGGAACAGGGGAGGGTAAAACGTATGTCTATGCTCACGAGGACGGATTCGGTGAATCTGCCGTGACGATTTACTGTGACCTCACCTTTGTTTTTGAGATGCATCCTTTGAGCAGCTATTTGGGCGTTGGAAGATATGAGAGCAAGGACAATGCGCTGGTGCTTTTCACCGATGACGGACAAAATCATTATACGTTCCGAAAAGAAAGCGGAAAGCTGATTTATGACGCGGAGCGTTCGTCCGAAATTCCCTCCTACTGTGATATTTCGGATGGAGCGGTTTTTGAATGATCAGATAAGAGGATAATGTAAAGGATTTAATATTTTATGGAAACACTTCTTTTGCAAAATACAGATCAGGATATTGCCCGCGCGGGAGACATACTGCGCGGGGGAGGATTGGTGGCGATTCCCACCGAAACGGTTTACGGTCTTGCCGCCAACGCGCTGGACGGTGCGGCGGTCGCCAGGATTTTCCGGGCAAAGGGCAGACCGCAGGACAATCCCCTCATCGTACATATTTCGGAGCTGTCCCAGTGGCACGCGCTGGTGAAAGAGATACCGCCGCGTGCGCGTGCGCTGGCGCAGGCGTATTGGCCGGGACCGCTGACCATCATTCTGCCCAAGAGCGACATCATTCCCGATGAGGTTTCGGCGGGGCTGGATACGGTAGCGGTGCGGTTTCCCTCCATGCGCACCACCCGCAAAATCATTGACGCGGCGGGTGTGCCGCTGGCGGCTCCCTCCGCCAATCTGTCGGGAAGTCCCAGTCCCACCTGCGCCCGTCACACAATGGACGATATGCGGGGACGGATTGAAGCGGTGCTGGACGGCGGGGAGTGCAATTTCGGTGTGGAATCCACCGTTGTGACGCTTGCGACCGAGGTGCCGCGTCTGCTGCGTCCCGGCGCGGTCACGCCCGAAGAACTGCGCGAGGTGCTGGGCAGTCTTGCAATCGACGAAGCCGTGATGGGTCAACTGAAAGAAGGCGTGCAGGCGGCCTCTCCCGGCATGAAATATAAGCATTACAGTCCCAAGGCAGAAGTGACCATTCTGAAAGGCAGTCTGTCATCCTTTTGCGAATTTGCGTCGGCACAGGCGGGGCATTCCCATACCTATGCGCTTTGTTTTGACGGGGAGGAATCCGTCATTCCGCTGCCCTGCGTGACATACGGCAGAGAGGACGATCCGCTCACGCAGTCCCATCGGCTTTTCACGGCGCTGCGGGAACTGGATGAAAAAGGTGCGCGTCAGGTTTACGCGCGGTGTCCTTCCGCTGACGGCGTGGGCATGGCGGT
>CACWOA010000367.1 GCA_902762395.1 uncultured Ruminococcus sp. | reverse complement strand
GTTTTTGCGTGGTATAATATGTTTAAACAACCGTTTAAGGTATTATTTATTGTGCTTTATTCCGCGAATAGGAATTAAGCGCACACAGAATGGAGAGATGCGACAATGGCACGTCCACGCAAGACAGGACTTTCTTTCTATTACAAAGACGCGCACGAATGGGATGACTACCGTATTATTGACCTCGTAGACACCTTCGGACCCGTAGGATACGCCGTGTTTGACGTGATCCGCAGCGAGGTGTACAAAAGCGGGTATTATCTGGAGCTGCCGCTGCCAAAACTCGCGCTTCTGGTCATGCGGGCGGTGGGAAACCGCTGGATCGAGGACAAATCCTTTGTGCTGCAAGTGGCGGACTACTGCGGAGAAATCGGATTGTTTCACCCGGCGCTCCTGAAGAAGTCGGTCATCACCTCCGTGGAGATGCAGCGGCACTATGCCGATGTGACCGCAAGAAGCAAAGCGGATAAAACCAGATATTGGCTGTTGGGGACAACAAAAAAAGAAGCCTGCCCTGCGGCTTCTTTCAGTGAACCCAATCAATCGGACAAAACAGACGAACGCATTGTCAACAATGAAACGAATGAAACGGATGAAACGAATGAAACGAAGAACCCGTCCGCCGCGCAGCCGGAACAGGCGCAGAATGCGTCCGGGACGGTGATCTGCCCCAACTGCGGCATGGAAACACCCAAAAACAGCGGTTACTGCGAGCGCTGCGGTTATTACATCGGCAGAGAGCAGAAGGACGCCTTTTCATGGGAGGGCGAATATTCCGACATTGAGCAGTTGTTTCAGTTTGAAGAGGCGGAACCGATCAATGGGGTTCCCGCCGGAGATATCCGTCGGTTTGTGGGCGGTATGTGGATTTATTACATTCCCCGTTTTATCAGAATGGCGCGCAGCAAAAGCTCCGTCAGCTTCAATTTTACCGCCTTTCTCACACAGGGGCTTTGGTTTGTCTCACGCAAGATGTACCTTCCCGGCATTCTGCTGATGTTGGTCAATACCGCCATTTCGTGCTATCAGTTTTATTTTTCAAACGTGATGGAGGGGCTGTCCGGCAGCCGTCTCGGCTTTGGCTCCATGCTCTATATGCTGCTTACCGGTCTGGAGGGGCTTCTCATGCTTCTCAGCGGATTGTTTGGCAATAAGCTGTACATGAATTTCTGCACCCGGAAGATTAAAAAGATCAATGCCCGTGCCACTGCCGCCCATGCGGATGCGGATCAGTTCAACAGGGCCATGGAGGACGAGGGCGGTATTGCCGTGGTCCCTGTTTTATCGGTCGGAATATGCTATTTTGCGGTGTTGTATCTTTTGAAGACAGGTTTTTTGTTTTAATTTACAAAAAAGTTGTTGTAAAAAAATACAATATATGGTATAATTCTAAAATAGCAAGGTTATTTCCGTATGGAGAACCAAAAAACAGTCAAAGGATGTTGATAAAATGAGCAATCAAGTGCGTAAAGCTGTCATTCCGGCAGCGGGACTGGGAACAAGGGTTTTGCCCGCGTCCAAGGCAATGCCCAAGGAGATGCTGCCCATTGTGGATAAGCCTGCCATTCAGTATATCGTGGAAGAAGCGGTGGCGAGCGGCATTACCGAAATTCTCATTATCACCAACAGAGGCAAGAGCGATCTGGAAAATCATTTTGACAGAGCGCCCGAGCTGGAGGAGCGCCTTTTGCAGGCGGGCAGACAGGACGCGTATGATGAGATTGTGGCTCTGACCAGAATGGCGAACATCTGTTTTGTGCGGCAGAAAGAGACCAAGGGTCTCGGTCATGCCGTCAACTGCGCCCGTTCTTTTGTGGGCAACGAACCGTTTGCGATTTTGTTCGGCGACGATGTGATTCTCGGAGAAACTCCCGTGACCGCGCAGCTTTGTCAGGCGTATGAGAAATACGGACTCGGCGTGGTCGGCACCAAAGAGATGTCTCCGTGGAAAAGGTGAGCCGCAAAGAGGATTTGCTCAGCAACTTCACCATCCTCGGCCGATGCGTCTGTCTGCCGGAGATATTCGATATTCTTGACCATACCCAGCCGGGCGTGGGCAACGAAATCCAGCTCACCGACGCGCTGGCGGTGCTGGCCAAGACACGGGGACTGATCGCCGTTGATTTTGAGGGCAAGCGCTATGACATGGGCAACTAGCTCGGCATATTGCAGGCGACGGTTGACGTGGCGCTGCGGCATCCGGAAGTAAGCAAAGGATTTAAAGCCTATCTCAAAGAAATTGCGGATAAGCTTTGAATATAAAACTATTTCAGCAAGGAAGGCATTCAGATGAAGAAAAACAAAAAAATGATTGCGACGCTTCTTGTGTTCGCTCTGACGCTTTTGGCGAGTATCGGCGGAATGAACGTGTTTGCGCAGGACGGCGATACGGTAACGGCGACGTCTGATACGGCGGCGGATGCGCAGACAAAGACGGTGGTGGTGTCAGGCTGCGATCTCAGAGCGGACAAGCTTTCGACGGTGTTCGTCAAGCAGTACGGCTTTTCCATGCAGGTGCCGGAGGGTACGGTGATTTCGCTGGAAAGCGAACCTTCCGTGTTCGCCCAGTCGGATTATTCCCGCTCTTATTTCATGGAGCAGGGCTGCATTCTCTACACCTTCACCCCCAATCAGAATTACTGCGCGGTCAGCGTTTTTGTGACCGATCTGGATTCTATCAACAACTATTACGGCGATTATGCCAGCCTCAACGACGAGAAGAAGGCGGAGCTGATCGCGGCTTCGGGCAGCGATGAAGGCTCCACTGCGGAATTTGTGACCATTAACGGACAGACCTATCTCCAGGTCACTATGACGGACGACGACGCTTCGAGCGGCAACCATTATGTGCAGTATCAGTTTACCACGGTGATCGGCGGACAGAGATATGTGATCTACATTCAGACCGCCAATGCCAACGATGCGGACAAGGCGGTCATCAACAGCATGATCCAGTCCATCCGCCTCAAGGGACTCAGCACGCTGCGTGTCATTGATATCGTGCTGATCGCGGTTTGCGCGGTGCTTGCCATTGCGCTGGCGCTGGTTTACTTCTTCTTCTACAGAGCCAATCAGTTTGTCAAGGCGGGCATTACCGATTATCCGCGTCTGGGCTTTGATATGCCCGACAATGCCGTCGAAGAAGACGACATCTATGACGAAGAGGATGACGTCGATGACTTCGAGGACGACGATGACGACGATGACGATGACGACGTGGACGACGGGGAAACCGTCAAGGCGGAAGACGATGAGAGAATCATCCGCGACTGATTCTTTTGAAAAATAATCATTGACAAACGGAAAAACTTGTGTTATAATGCGAACATTAATATGATGAAGGCGTTGATGGGGAGGAGTACATACCTCATCCTGTATGCAGAGAAAAGACGGTCGGTGCAAGTCTTGATGCAGGCGGTATGGAAGTAGCCCCGGAGCTTTGGACCCAACGGGCGCGTTGTCAGGCGTGCCTCAGTAGATTCCAACGGAGCTTCACCGTTATCACAGAAGGCGGATATCGGATGTGCCGCAAGGCGTCCCGTATTCGACAGAGTGCGCGTTGATTCGCGAATGCAGGTGGTAACACGGACATATGCCAATGAGCAGGTTCGCCCTGAGCCGATAAAAATCGGCTTGCGGCGGACCTTTTTGGTTGTTCGCGACCTTCTCTGAAGCGCTTGCCTTTTATCAGTTAAACGATCATTATTTGGAAAGGATTGATTCCTCTATGGCAAAAGAAATGCCGAAAACCTATGAACCGCAGGAAGCGGAAGACAGAATTTACCGCAACTGGCTGGAAAAGGGCTATTTCCACACGGAAATCGACCGCAGCAAGAAGCCCTACACCATCGTGATGCCGCCGCCCAATATCACGGGACAGCTCCACATGGGACACGCGCTGGACAATACCTTGCAGGATATCCTCATCCGCTGGCGCAGAATGCAGGGCTATTGCACCCTCTGGCTGCCGGGTACCGACCACGCCTCTATCGCGACCGAAGCCAAGGTCGTAGAGAAGCT
>CACWOA010000366.1 GCA_902762395.1 uncultured Ruminococcus sp. | reverse complement strand
CAAAGCTTGGAATACACCAAGTATTCCTGCGCTTCTCCGCCTTGTCATAGCCGAAAAATCCTGCGTCATCTTTGTCCATCTTATTTCCTCACAGTGCCTGATTTCGCACCGCATGGGAACGATAAAAAAACATCATTCCTCCGGCTCAAAACCAACCTCATCCACAAAGTCTTTGACCAGATGGCGATAACGGTGATAAATCGCCTCGCCCACCTGAATGAGGTCCTCGTTGTTCTCGTCGCCGCACAGCATGGCAAAAGCCTGCGCAACACGCCGCTTGGGGTCGCCGTCACGACGGTAAGCGAGATAGTAAAAGGTAAAGGAACCGGTAGCGCTCATATCGTCGTAGAGCTTGGGGTCTTCCTTCTTGAGTGTGTCATAAAACACATTCAGCGCCGTTCCCACCAGCGCCTTGCCGGGGATAAACTGCTCCAGACCGATCATCATGGAAAAGACCATCAGCATGCTTCTGTGCAGCAGCATGGGATCCTGCTCCTCCGGCAGAGCAAACACCCCCGCATTCAGATCCGGCATACAGCGGTCAATCTCCATCACCAGCGACGCGCCCAGACGCATGGCGCGGCGAATGTTGCGGCTGCCCTTTTTCTCGTTAATCAGCCGGACATATTCGCTGTCCTCGGGAACGCGGTTCTCGTCACTGTCTCCGCTGAAAATCTTAACGTCTCTGTCGTCTGTAAAATCATTTGTCATCGTTCCGACCACCGTATTTTTAATTCTTTTATCTTGTCAATGGTTCGTTAAGCGAATACACGAATACACGAATACACGAATACACGCATTCACCAATATTCCCCATTTATTCCATACCATCTAATTTACGCTCCAAAGCTGCGCGGATTTTTCCAGCAGCGCCGCGAGCTGTGCGTCGCTTGCCGTGCAGGTTCCGAGTGGCATCAGGCGCTTGGTCTGGGTAAAGTACCCGTGAAAATCCGTACCTCCCGTGAGAAGCAGTCGGTGCTGCTGCGCCGCCTGCCGGATGACAATCTGGTGTTCGGGGGTATTTTGGGGATGATACAGCTCTATGCCATGAATCCCGGCCCTGATCAGATCGTCCAGCGAGGCAATGCTGCCATATACGGAGGGATGCGCCAGCACGATCACGCCGCCTGTCTCCCGCAAAACCTTCACTGCCTCCACCGCGTCGTTGTCCTCAAACGGAACAAAGCAGCTTCCCGTTTTGGGATGAAACAGCGACCGATACAGCGCCCCGTACATCTCGGTTGTATAGCCCGCCTTCATCAGCGCCAGCATGATATGCTGCTTGCCGACAAAACCGCTGCTGCTCACGCCGTCCATCACCGCTTCCTCGGTAACGGGAAACCGACGCGCCACCAGCGCCGTCATTTTCAGCACCGCCTCGGTGCGTGAACGGGTTTCTTTTTCGAGAAGCGCCGCCATTGCTTCAGGATATCGGCAGTTGTAGCAGAGAAGATGAACCTTGTTGCCTCTTTCGCGGTCACAGCAGGAGCACTCCACCCCTTCGATCACCCGAATGCCGTACCTCTCCCCTATCTCATGCGCACGGTATCCGCCTGCATAATAATCGTGGTCGGTCAGGGCTATGGCGGAGAGTTTCAGCCTCTTGGCCAGCCCCACGACGAATTCGGGCGTATCTGAACCGTCTGACATGGTGGTATGGCAATGCAGATCGGCAGACAAAGCAATCACTTCCTGTAGATAAAAATCAAGCGCCGCGCCTGATACGAATCAATTGATAGACGCAGCGCTTATTAACATTATACACGATGAAAGGGCGGTTGACAAGAGAATTTTTATATTTTTTTGATAAAATGACAGCAAATTGTCAAGGCAAATCATCCGGCTTGCTTCAAGGGTGCATACGCAAATGCGCCTGAAATTCGGGAACGCTCATATGCACTCTTTCCGCCGCCTGTGCCGGGGTCAGCAGTCCGTCTTTCACCAACTCCGCGAGGGTGTCAAGCTTGCCCTCGGCTCTGCCCTCGGCTCTGCCCTCAGCTCTGCCCTCGGCTCTGCCTTCTTCCTTATATTCCTCTTTGTACTCTTCCCGCAGTTCGGCGAGAGTTCTTTCTTCATCATATTC
>CACWOA010000365.1 GCA_902762395.1 uncultured Ruminococcus sp. | reverse complement strand
TGCTTCCGCTGTTTTGCGGCGAGATCCAACAGATTCCGCCAATGTATTCTGCCATCAAGGTCAACGGGAAAAAACTATATGATATTGCCCGCAGGGGCGGGGAAGTGGAACGTCAGCCTCGCAGTATTTTCATTCATGAGCTTTCTGTTCTCGGGGAAGAGAACGGCGAATTTGTCCTGCGCATTCGCTGCTCCAAGGGCACTTATATCCGCACGCTGTGCCATGATATTGGGAAAGCGCTCGGGTGCGGAGGCGTTATGACCGCACTCCGAAGGACGAGAGTCGGCGGCTATGATGTTCAGGATGCGCATACAGTCGCTGCCTTGTCTGAAATGGAACGGGATGAGGCGGAATCGCTTTTGCTGCCGCTCGACAGCGTGTTTTCTGATTTGCAGGCGGTTACGCTCTCATGCCAGAATGAAGCGCATTGCAGAAACGGCAGACCGTTTTCCCTCCAATTGTCGGACGGAAGCTACCGCCTCTATGGCAAAGACGGGCAGTTTCTGATGATTGCCTCTGTGGAATCAGAGCAGGTTCGTGCTCTAAAACGTTTTTATTAAGGAAGACACAAACAATGGGAGATAGAAAACGCGTCATAGCGCTCGGCTTTTTTGACGGAATTCATATTGGCCACGCAGCGCTTCTGGAGCGCACAGTTCAGCGTGCGCGTGAGATTGGCGCCATGCCCTCTGTGCTCAGCTTTGACATTCATCCGGATACGCTGGTCTTCGGCAAGGAAGTTCCGCTGATCAACAGTGCGGCAGGCCGCGCGGATCTGATTCGCCGCCTCTTCGGCATTGAAAACGTCATCTTCATCCATTTTGACCGGAGAGTCATGCAGATGCCCTGGCAGGAATTTGTTCAGACACTCATTCAGGAAATGGATGCATCCTGGGTAGTCGTCGGTCATGATTTTCGCTTTGGCTGGAAGGGCGAGGGTACTGCGCAGCGTCTGCAGGATTATTGTGCAGATCTGGGACTCGGATGCGATATCATCCCTGCTGTCACGCTGGAAGGCCGTGTTGTCAGCTCAACATATATTCGTGAGCTTATCGAAAACGGCGATATGGAGCGGGCAAATCAGTATCTCGGTCATCCGCATACGCTCGTGGACACCGTGCATTACGGATATCGTCTCGGCACGAAGATGGGCACGCCGACGATCAATATGCGTTTTCCGGACGGTGTGCTCGTTCCGCGTTATGGCGTTTATGCAGCGCGCGCGATTTTGGACGATGGATCGGAACACATGGCGGTGACCAACGTCGGCGTCCGCCCGACGGTCAGCGGAGAAGACCGCGTCAGCGTGGAGAGCTTCATTTTGGACTATTCCGGCAATCTCTATGATCGACAGGTTCGAATCGAGTTTTTCCGCTTCATTCGTCCGGAAATGAAGTTCCCGTCTGTGGATGCGCTGAAAGCGCAGATTTTGAAAGACGCCGAAACGACGCGTGCCTATTTCGAAAGCGAAGACGGAAATAAATAAGAAAAAATCCGAAAACACAAAACGTGTTTTCGGATTTTTATGGTCGGAGTGGCGGGACTTGAACCCGCGGCCTCATGGTCCCGAACCATGCACGCTACCATCTGCGCTACACCCCGAGACAGCTTTTATATTATAGCCAGACGGGCATCGATTGTCAAGCACTTTTTCTGGATGTCCAGAAACGTTTTTGAAGAAAATAATTTGCTTTTTATCTTGCAAGGCAGGCGCTGATTCGATATAATAAATTATTAGGCTTTATTCTGATTCTTTTGGAAGGGAGTGCGCGATATGGCGAAAAAGAGCATTGAGAAGACGAATGTGATGCGGATTTTGGAGCAAAAGAAAGTCCCGTATACGGCGCACACCTATCCGCATGGCGACGATCCCATTGACGGCGTTACGGTTGCCGGCATTATCGGTCGCGCACCGGAGCAGGTTTTTAAGACCTTGGTTGCGCGCGGAGCAAGTAAGACGATTCTTGTGTTTGTAATACCGGTTGCTTCAGAGCTGGATCTGAAGAAGGCGGCAAAGGCAGCAGGAGAAAAGTCTGTAGCTATGATCCATGTCAGTGAGATCACACTGCTGACCGGCTATGTTCGCGGTGGATGTTCGCCT
>CACWOA010000364.1 GCA_902762395.1 uncultured Ruminococcus sp. | reverse complement strand
ATACGGCTGTGATCACAGCGGAGGAATACCGTGCTTCGGAAGGAACATCCTTTATCCGCAAACTGTACGGCGGTTCCGTAAAGCGGCTGGTTGCCAGTCTGTATGACTGCCGAGAGCTTGACGCAAAAGACATTGCCGAGCTTCGCGCGTTTCTGGACGAATTGGAAAGGAAGGAATGATCGTGTTGGTAAACAGTTTGCTTCGTTTGCTGGAAGTATCCGTCGCCACATCGTTTCTGATTCTTCCGCTGTGTCTGGCTTCCCGAAGGATCAATCGACGTTACGGAGCGAAATGGAAATATTATATTTGGCTGCTGCTGGCGGTTCGTCTGATGATACCTTTCAATCTGCCGACGGTAAACGGTTTTTCGATTCTGCCGGATTGGTCGCAGCGGCAACAGGTTCAGACGCTGAAACAACCGATTCAACCTCCGGCTGATACCGGCAGCCAGCCGGAAACAGTACAGGAGCAGGAACAGCAGGCATACGAGCCTTCGGTTTCCATTGACGGTACCGAAGAAAAAGCCAATACGCAACCCGTTGCCATTTTGAACGTCGCGGATATCGCGGCAATCGCGTGGTGCGTTGGATTTTGCGTTTTTTCGGTCTTTCAGCTTTATGTGTACTATACCTTCCGGCGCCGGATTTTTATGGACGGAAGCGTATGCGAAAACAATCGTATCCATGAGATTGTCGACCAAACAGGCAATGCAATCGGGCTGCGTCAGAAAATCCCTGTCATCGTCAGTCCAAAAGCCAATTCCCCCATGATTCTCGGAATATTCCGCCCTGTGCTGGTCATACCGCGCAAGGATTATTCCTCTGCTGAACGCAATATGATCGTGCGGCATGAACTGACGCATTGCAAACGCCACGATATCGCTTTCAAAACGCTTCTGACAGCGGTCAACGCGCTGCACTGGTTCAATCCCTTGGTTTACCTGATGGTACATGAAGCAAATGCCGACATCGAACTTTGCTGTGACGCGGACGTCCTGCGGAACGCGGATGCCGTGCAGCGAAAGGCATATGCGGAATCCATCCTATCATCAATGGAGCATGAGAAAGGCTTTGTGCCTGTTTCGTCCTGTTTTTCAAATGGAGGTATCAATAAGATGAAGGAACGGCTTGAAAATATTGTTGATAACGGAAAAAGGCGCAGCGGCATTGTGCTGCTCATCACGGCGACGGTTATGTCCGTACTGCTCGGTACTTTTGTGTCCTGCGGAAATGATGTTCACTCGCAGGACGGTGCCACTGTGTCGGATTCATCTGCAAAAGTTTCTGACAATATCATGCCGATTGTCGAAACGGCGGGATTGGAATTGGCGGATATCGAAAAAATCCCCGATATGCCCTATCCGGCTCAGGGAGATTATTTGACGCTGCATGAGGCGATTTATGCCTTTAATTACGCAAGGAGCCGAATCTATGCCGACATGATGAAACAGCTGGAGGAAGAACGCGCAGAATCGGTCTATCTTTACACATATTCAGATTGCAAAGCAGCGAAATGCGGTTTTTTTGGCAGCGGAACGCCTTGCAAAGAATGGAAGGAAAACCACTGGCATCTGCCTTTTCATTCCTCCGATGAAAAATTCATGAAATCCTCCAAGCAACCTGCGTGGGCTGTTACCGTGAAGCCACACAGCGAAGCGGAGAACGCCGCAGAAATCATCTGGATAGACGCGCAGACAGGCGATATGTATAATGACACAAACAGCGGCGGTTATTATCCGTCGCCCTATCTCGACCGCTCAGAGTATGCGAGAATACTGCATGACGAAAGGACACAAAATCAAACGACTTCCACAACGACAACCGCCGCCACTCAGAAAACGACGGCTGCATCTTCCGTCAACAAAGAAATTTCCGACCAAGAGCTTGTCACCATCAGGGATTCTATTCCGAATATATACATAGATGTAAAATATGCCACTTCCGATAATTTTACAGGACAGGTCATTTATGATTTCAGCGAACCGTCATTGAGATACGGAACAATGAAAAAACTGATGAAAGTCCAGAAAGAGCTTAACAAACGCGGTTACAGCCTGAAAGTGTGGGACGCCTATCGTCCGATTGAAGCGCAATTGAAGCTCTGG
>CACWOA010000363.1 GCA_902762395.1 uncultured Ruminococcus sp. | reverse complement strand
ACTTTTTTATTATCTTCTTTATTGGCGTAGCCGTATTCAAAGTGATAAGCAACCTGTCCGTTTTCAATGATCGCGACGGAAGCGCCCATGGTGCCTTTGATTTTCAGAATACTTGCCAGACCGTCCCCCTCCGATGTTCCCTTCAGATCAATCGGGGCGCCGGAAACATAGCGGGCGGTATGCCTGATGATGACTTCCTTCTCGACGATTTCACAGCAGCTTTTGGCGACCCAGCCTGTTTGATTGCCGGCATATTTGACCTGGTAGCGGGCGCTGCTTTCAGAGACATATTCCATCAGCGAACCCGTGGGGACGGAGGTTATTTTGCCTGCGGTCGCCTTATCTTCCTTGCGGATGTTGGTGGTTTTGAGGGTCTTGACGTATTTGATAACTGCTTTTTCCTCGGTCGGTTGGGTGGGCTGGGTTTCAACCGGCTGCGATACCGCATCCGAAGGGGTGACAAGGTCGGCGGCGGAAACCGTGGTGGCGGCTGTTTCCGTGATCTCCGGAATATCCGGTTGGTTGTAGGCGGATTCATCCTCCGTGGCGAGGACAGACTGACGCCGCATCGCTTCTTTTTTTCCTTTTCGCTGGAGAAAAGAGAGAATACCCGAGCCAACCAGAAGGAAGGCAATAACGGAGATAGATATGATTCGTATCATACGCTTGTTTTTTAGCTTCATGAAATACCTCCTGCAATGCGCAGACCCGCAAAAGTCAGTTGTCATTTAAAATATACCCTATTATATTACCATCTTTTGATGACGATTGCAACTGTAATTTGTAAAAATAAAAGAAAAGCCGGGACTCTGCAAAAGAAAGCCTCGGCTTTTTGGGTTAGATGGAAATAGGTGTGACCATAGAGGGGTCGATCTGAATTTTGGGAAGCTGCTTGCGTTTTTCTTCGGCCTGCGTATGCTTCTGTGCCTCAAGCTGCGAGGTGGATTCGGTGGTAGTGGACACGAGATTTTCCTCGTCGTTTTCGTCGTCCGGGAACTGATCGCGGATCTGAAGCATTTCCACATAGCATTTCTTGAAGACTTCCACCGCGTCGGGGTCAAACTGACGTCCGCTCTGGGAGGTGATTTCTTCATACACCTTCTGCGCCGGCCACGCTGCCTTGTAGCTTCTGCGGCTGAGGAGCGCGTCGAAAACATCGCAGACGGAGACATAGCGGGCAAACTTGTCGATATCCTCGCCGGAAACGCCGAGGTATCCGGTGCCGTCCCAGCGCTCGTGATGGTGCAGAATGATGTGACGCGCCATTTCCATGACCTCGCCGGGGGCGTTGCCGATGATATCGCGTCCGTAAATGACGTGTTTCTTCATGATGCCGAATTCTTCGGCGGTGAGACGTCCCGGTTTTTCGATGATTTCCTTGGGAATCATCAGCTTGCCGATATCATGCAGCATGGCGGCAATGCGGAACGTGTCAAGCTGTTCTTCGCTGTCGCAGATGTATTTTCCCATAATTCTGGCATATTCCGAGACACGGCGGATGTGCTGTCCGGTTTCCTGCGAGGAGGATTCGGAAACGACGGCGAGCGAGTAGGCAAGCTGTTCCTGCGTGCGGAACATATCAAAGGTAAGCATGGTATTGTCGAGAATGCTGGTCGTGTTGGTGGTAAAGATATCCAGCACTTCCTTCATGCTGTAGTCGTCTGTGTCGATATCCTGGCGGAACACGACAAATCCGGTCAGCTTGCCCTGGTTGTAGAATTTCATGTTGACAAAGCCTTCGCGAACCTCGCAGTAGCTGGAAGCGTCCGCCACATATTTGCTGAATTTAAAGCGCGCGTTGTTAAACTCAAATCCGATGTCGTCGCCCAGATCGCGGCAGATGTTGTTGGGATTGCCGGCGGAATCAATGGTATAGAACTGGTTGCCGTCGAGAAGTCCCACTGTCCCTTTGGGGGGCGTTTCGGGAGAAAGCATGGTGGTCAGCAGCTCGGTGACATTGTTGGCGATGTGACCGGCCAGCACCTTGACGTCGCGGGTGCCCATAGTGGTCTGAGCATGCTTCATAACGAGCTGGATGCCGCTGGTCATACGTCCGACTTCCTTGGAATTATCCACGGCTTTGGTCAGCATGCCATATGCCTTTTTGG
>CACWOA010000362.1 GCA_902762395.1 uncultured Ruminococcus sp. | reverse complement strand
CCGGACACTGCGAGATCGCCGCCTCGGTCAGGGAACTGCGCCTGACGCATCTCACGCTTGACCGTCTCGAATACGACGGCGACGCGCAAAGCGTCACCGCAACGGACTGCTGCGGACGTATCGAGCTGACCTCCCGCACGAACCACGATATCACGGTGGACGGCATACGCGGCGTGCTCGACATCAACCAATGGAAATCCGGCAGCGTGGTGCATATTCCCGAGGGCGCGGATTTCCGCGTGCAAAACAAAGGGCGGGGCTGTCATGTATATTTTCAGAAAAACGGCGAAGCGGCGGAAAACGGCGGTCTTGAAAGCAGCGAAAATCTTCTTTCTATCTCCGGCGTGCAGTCGGAACTGATCGTCGATTTGCAGTAGTCGATTGACGCAGCGGTAAAGAAACAGGGCTGTCGCACAAGGGAAAAATCCGTCCCTGTGCGACAGCCCTGTTTGCTTTTTGAAAAACGGGAAAATATCAGCCTTGTCGCTGTTCCTCCAGCGACTCCACCGCGTATTTCACGCAGTTCTCGCAGGAGCAGAGCATCACGCCCGTGTCGATGCCCTTGAGGTCGCGGCAGCGAATCGCGCCCGCCTTGGCGCGGAACTTTTCGACAAGTCCCTTTGCGTCGCGGATGACGGGTCGTCCGTCCGGCGCGGTCATGCCCAGCACCATCTGCGCCCCGCAGACCGCGCCGCAGGTGGCCTCGAAGCCGCCCATTCCCACACCGAAGGGAGCGCCCAATTTCCGCAGTTGCGCCTCGCTCATGCCGAGCCGGTCGGCATAGGTCAGCAGCACCGCCACGCAGCAGTTTCCCACCATGCGCTTGATAGCGACGGCGCGCTGCGCTCTTTCCTCTTTTTCACTCAACTGTCATCACCTCGTCTGTATCAGCATTACCGCTATTGTACCACAAATGCAATGGATACACAAGGCATTTTCAAGAATCTAAAGAAAATCTAAAGAATCGCGTCAGCGTCTTGTAATCATTTGTTCACAATGTTATACTTATAATCAATCAAACAAAAAAGTAAAAGGAGTGACATAAAACCATCATGATACAGGTAGAACATCTGGAAAAAACTTTTACCAAAACCATCAAGCAGCCGGGTTTTATGGGCAGCGTCAAGTCGCTGTTTCACAGCCGGAAGGAAACCGTCAAGGCGGTGGACGACATTTCATTCCATGTGGACAAAGGGGAGATCCTCGGCTTTATCGGTCCCAACGGCGCGGGAAAATCCACCGTCATCAAAATGCTGACCGGCATTCTTACCCCCACCGGCGGCAGTTGCATCATCAACGGGCAGAATCCCCGCAAAAACCGCAAGAAATACGTCAAGGAAATCGGCGTGGTGTTCGGTCAGCGCACGCAGCTCTGGTGGGATTTGCCGCTCACCGAAACCTATCAGGTGCTCAAGGAAATCTATGAGGTGGACGAGGCGCAATTCAAAAAGCAGATGGCATTTCTCAACGAAGTGCTGGAGCTGGAACCCTTTATTCATTCGCCCGTCCGCACGCTGTCGCTGGGGCAGCGCATGAGAGCCGACATCGCCGCCTCGCTCCTGCACAATCCGAAGGTGCTGTTTCTTGACGAACCCACCATCGGTCTGGATGTGGTGGTCAAGGACAACATCCGCAAGGCGATCACCAAGATCAACCAGGAAGAAGGCACGACCGTCATTCTGACAACGCACGATCTGGAGGACATTTCCTCCCTCTGCAAGCGCATTGTCATGATTGACCACGGCAAAAAGGTCTATGACGGCAGCCTCTACAGCCTCAAACAGAAGTACGGACAGATGCGTGAGCTGAATTTTGAAGCCGCCGACGAAGCGGCGATGTCCGTGCTGGATTACGCGGGACATTTTGCCCCGTGCGGTCTGGAGGATGGCGATCTCACGGTGGAGACCGAGGGCGTGATGGTGAAAGTGGATTTCAACACCGACAAAATCCCGGTGGAGCAAATGCTGCAATATACGCTCGGCAAGGTGCATGTCAAGGACGTGAATCTCCGCGACGCGGATATCGAAGAAATCATCCGCCGCCTGTACAAGGGCGAGGGGCAGCCGCAGCCGGAATAAACAAAAAAGAAAAAAGCATAGCGCAGCGCATAACTA
>CACWOA010000361.1 GCA_902762395.1 uncultured Ruminococcus sp. | reverse complement strand
TGTCGGTTTTGCGCCTTGACCTCGATAGGAATCAACTCGTCCGCCGTCCTGACCAGGAAATCCATTTCTAAGGTCGCGTTTGAACGTTTGTAGTAATACAGCGGATAACCGCTTTTCGCCAGCGCCTCGCCGGCGAAATTCTCATACAGCGCCCCCTTGTAAACGCCCAAATTGCGATTCGCCCGAAGATTCTCCTGCGCCTCTTCGTCCAACGACGCCACCAATAGCCCCGTATCTCGAAAATACAGCTTGTAGCTTTTATCCTCGGCGTTGCCCTTCAGCGGAAGCTCCGGAAACCGCAGGCATCGACAAACGCTCAGTATCCCCGCTTCGACCAACCATTCGATGCAGCCCCAATAATCCTTACTTCTCGCCCCGTGAGCCACCTTGCCAATTTGAAATTTCTTGTTTTCTTTTGCCAACTGAGACGGCACGCTGCGAAAAACGTTCAACACACGCGTCTGGTCCAACCCCGTCAAATATTTCCGCATATCCTCCTCGTAGTCGCGAAGGAGCTGCCGCTGTAACCTCAGAGAAGCCTCGAAGCTGCCGCGTTCGATATAGCCCCGGACCACGGCGGGCATTCCACCCAATATACAGTAATCAAGGAACAACTCGGCGTACAACTTCATTTCCAGCGCGTTGAAGGGCTCCGCGTCAATCATGTGTGCCAGCATGCTTTCAACATGCGCCGCCTCATAACCCTTCGCCCACAAAAACTCCTCGAAGTCCATCGAGTACATATCGTAATCTTCTTTGTATCCTACGCTGTTGCTTTCAATTTCCCGATAGCTGATACCCAAAAGGGAACCGCTGGCAATCACATCAAAACGACCGTCCTGCCGAAAAAATTTCAGCGTCGTAGCAATATCGGGGCAGGCTTGTATTTCATCGAAAAAAAGCAGAGTTTTCCCCGGCAGGAAACGACGCCGAGGGTCAATACGTGAAAGATTCAACAGCACCGCGTCCGCACTCGGCCCGTCAGCCAAGATTTGCCTGTATGCGGGACGTTCCACAAAATTGATTTCCACAACATTTTCGTAATGCGTTTTCGCAAAACGTCGAATGGTTTCCGTCTTGCCTACTTGCCTGGGGCCTCGCACAATAACAGGGTTATGGTCGGGACGCGATTTCCAATCGTCGAGCCACTGATCGGCCTTCCTTTTCAGATACATGTCTCCCACTCCAATCACATTTTTATGAGCGACTTTTTATTCATATTATACATTTTCATGAATGACTTTTCAATGAAATTTGCATTTTTCATAGCGTTATTCTGGCCGTCGTGCTGAACAGCGCGCGGATCTTGGGCAGCGGGAATCGGAGATTCCTGCCGCCTGCGGGATAATAACCACATCGACAAGGAAAAGCCCGGAGGGACGATTTCCCTCCGGGCTTTTCCTTGCTATCCGCCCCGCGGTATGATATGCTGAATTCAGCGAGTTCGCTCAAAAAAGGAGGTTGCGTATGAAAAAGAAAACGATTTGCGCACTGGCGCTCTGCGCAGCGCTGTCCACTGGGATTACGCCCGTCCCGCAGTTCGACGCGCCCGCCGCGCTGGCGGCGGAGGCTTACGCCGACGCGTCGCTCCAATATCTGCCGCTGATGAAGCGCACGCGCTATTTCGCGGACGGCGACCAGTCCGGACCGCTGTTTGTCTCGCACTGGACCAGCGTCGATTTCACCGGCCGCGCCGGCATCTATGGCGATATCGCCACGGCTCTCGCCGAAAACACCAGGAAGGAAATGGTGAACGCCGATGCCGCCCGCGCCGAGATGACCTCCGACGCGGCGCAGGAACGGGCCTCGCGCAAAGCGGACGGCGGAACTTTTTACGGGCCATTCGAGCGCACACGGGATATCTTCATCCGCCGCGCCGACTCGCGCGTCGTCAGCCTGCTGGAATTGGGCTCGTCCTACACGGGCGGCGTGCATGGCTCCTACGGTTCAGGCGGCACGAACTTCGACGCCCGGACGGGAAAACATCTCGCCCTTTCCGACGTCTGCCCGGATAAGGAGGGGCTGATCGCGGCAATCATCGCCCAGATGGGCTTCGATTACCCGGACGCTTCCTTTATGCAGAACGGCAGCACGCTGATGCAGGACATGGTGCGACAAATGGTATCGGACGGCT
>CACWOA010000360.1 GCA_902762395.1 uncultured Ruminococcus sp. | reverse complement strand
GAAAAGTCAGCGTGACAAAAGTGACAAACAGCGATGTCGAAAGACGCGGTTCGGGCCATTTTGCCTTAAAAAGTTCACAAAGCAAAGAGAAAAGCCTCAAATCCAATGGATTTGAGGCTTAAAAGTGGCAGCGGGAGAAGGATTCGAACCCTCACATACGGAGTCAGAGTCCGCTGTGCTACCTTTACACAATCCCGCTAAACGCAAGGGCTATTATACATGTTTTTGGAGATTTGTCAAGGTCTTATTTTGAGATATTGCCGTTTCTTTCATAAAAACTTCACTTGCTTTCATCGGACGCTGCGGATGCGAAGCGGACGCGGGCGGCGTCGGCATAGTAATTGACCAGCAGATCGACGCACGCGCCGTAGCTGCGCAGGCCGAGCGTTTGCTCGTAGCTCTGCAGAAAGCCTTCATAGACTGTGTTCGTCACCGTCTGAACCGGCGTCTCGAAGCGTTCCCAATAGGCGTTATGCTCCGTCAGATCCGCCTGCACCGATGCATTGAGTCCATGGTAAATCATCTGCAGCGCTGCCGGATCGACGCCGGCCAGGGCGTTGCCCAGATGAATATAGGCCAGCATACAGGCCGAGTAGCAATAATCCGCATCCCCGTCCGCAAGCGAGGCCAGCACCGCGACAAAATTAGCCTCCTGCTCCTTGGCCACACCGCGCTGGTGCGACAGCTCGTGCGCGACGGTGGCGGCGAAAAGGGCTTCCGGGAAATCCGCGTTGACATTGGCCTCGGCGGTAAAGGGGCAGAAGAAGCCGGTATAGTCAATGATGCTCATAACGCGGGAAAAGAACATGGCCTTGGCCGGAACCTCCGGGCCGTCGAGGCAGGGATACTCCCGCACAAGCGCGCGAAAAAGCTGCGGGGAGTATTTCAGCACCGCTTGCCTGTCTGTGCGGCAAAGCCCCGCTTCATCCCGCGGTACCTGCGTGCTGTATTCGTTCAGAAGCTCGGCGAAATAGAGTGTGACGAGCTCCAGATCCTCCGATGTGATTTCCCCGGACGGCAGGCCGCTGCGTGCAATAAAATCGTCCCCGTAATAATATACGCCCCACAGCAGGCAGAAAAGCGCGTACACGCCGAGTACCAGCGCGGCAAGCCGCATACACAGGCGATAAAAGCGCCGCAGCCGTTCGGGGCGCGAAATCAGCATCGCAGCCTCGAATATTATGTAAACTATCGTCCCGCCGATCACAAACGCGTACAGGCATTCAGCCAGCGAAAACGGAAGATGCGCCGTAAGCCGTGCGAGCGCGTGATGCAGCGGCTGCACAAACCGCTCGGAGAGCGTCTGCATCAGCGCCCCATTGTGCCGCAGGGCAAAAAAGAGCGCAATCAGCCCCCCGCCGAGCAGCACGATGACGTGCGCCGCAGGGCAGAGGGCAAAGATGGCGGCAGGGCCGCGTTTTTTAACAGCCGTATTATCCATGGGCATATTTTAACGCAGTTCGACGCAACTTGCAATGGATTTGAGAGGAAACGCAGGTTAGGGAAGCGCTGATGAAATCGACGGGTGCAGACTGGCGAGCGGATTTTTCGTCTGACGAAGCCTGAAAAACGATGGAATCCTTTGTGTATTTCGAGCTTTTCAGGCAAAGTCAATACCGTCAGGACGCGCGCGTGGATTTATTCAGCGTTTCCTTGGAGAAAGCCATTTTTCAGTAGCCTTTTGCGCCGTGCCGTGGTATAATGACACACGATTATAAATGCAAGGAGCTGTTGACGATGGCTGTTTTTCAGGCGGCGGAGCTGCTGATCCCGCACAGAGAGCTGCTGGACAACTGGGCGGTGATCGCCTGCGACCAGTTCACCTCCCAGCCGGAATACTGGCACGCGGTGCGTGAGCAGGCGGGGCAAGCGCCTTCCGCTTATCATATCATCTTTCCGGAGGCGGAGCTGGGCCGCGATGAGGACGCGCGTATCCAGTCCATCAACGCCGCGATGCGCCGCTATCTCAGCGAGAACGTCTTTGACGTCTTTCCCTCTTCCTTTGTCTATGTGGAGCGCGAACTCCAAGACGGAACGGTTCGCCGGGGCGTCGTGGGCGTGATCGACCTGGAGGAATACGACTACCGCAGCGACGCGGCCTCCGCTGTCCGCGCTACGGAACAGACCGTGGTGG
>CACWOA010000359.1 GCA_902762395.1 uncultured Ruminococcus sp. | reverse complement strand
CATGAAAAAAAGCATCTCCATCCTCACGGACCTTATATAATGGTTCTTGGAGATTTGCTCCCTTAAATCCTTTCGAAAAGAAACGAAACCACAAGTCATAATCTTGAGATCTAACAGTACGAGGTGAGACTGTATATCCTCCCAAGCATCTTCGCGGGGTGTATGTCGGTTGTTGGCGTCATTGCCATGACTGCGATCCAAAAGTCATTCCTCCGTATCTCACTGTAATTCTATCGGGAAGTTTATCATACCATAAAAATATTAACGCATTATGAAAAAAATACAAAAAAGAAATGCAATCGCAGATTTCGACACAAATTCATAATAAGGTCTTGCAATATCCTTAAAAAATTGCTATAATACGAATGATTTTTCAGGAAGGAGAATGGTATTCGTTATGATATGGCACAGTGCCAAAAAAGAAGAGGTGGCAAGGAAACTGGATTCCCAGCCCAAAAAGGGACTCACCGACATGGCGGCGGGTATGCGACTGATGGATTATGGGGAAAATACCCGTGTTTCCCGCAGACAGCGTTCCCGTTCAGGCGTGCTGGCGGTCAAGCTGCTGGCGCCGGTCAGCGTGCTGCTGATTGTTATGGCGGGACTGTCGGGATGGGTCAATCTGACATATTATTTTACCTATCATCAATGGGATTTGCCGCTGCTGCTGCGGCTGGTCTTTTCCGGCGTTATGCTGGGGTCGGCGCTGGCGCTTGACGTGGTGAGAACGGCAAGGGAATTGTCGGCGGACCGTACACTAGTGGAAATCAAACGCGACGCGGCGGCGGATGTCCGTGTGCGGCGCGGCGGCAAGATCAAGGAAATCCCCGCGAGACAGCTTGTCCCGGGAGACATCGTGCAGATCGAGGCGGGCGACATCGTGCCTGCCGACGGGCGGCTGCTGGTGTCCGCCTCCCTGATGTGTGACGAGAACGCGCTGACGGGAGACGATACGCCGGTGCTGAAAGAGGCGGACGCGGTGCTTCCCGAAGAAATACCGCTTGTGCAGCGCACCAATATGGTATATTCCTGCACGGTGGCGGTGGCGGGACACGCCGTGATGATGGTGACGGAAACAGGGACGCACACACAGATGGCGCTGAAACGGGGCAAACGTCCCCCAAAGGTCAACAGCCGCACCCGTCTGGTCAGAAACGCCTATCAGATAAAGGGCTTTTTCATATGGCTGGTGCTGTGCATTGTTCTGACCTCGCTGACGGTGGCGTCGCTTCTGCTGCCGTTGACGCAGGCAGCGTGGCAGGGGGTACGACCCGAGTCGCTCTGGTCGATCATCACGGAAAACGCCGCTCTGCCCGCCGACTATCTCGGCACCGCCGACTATCTCGGCACCGCCGACTATCCCGGCACGCAGGAAGCGCTTCCCCTGAGAGGACTGTTTCGCAGTCTGACATTTTTTATCACACTGCTGGTGTGTACGGTGCCGCTGGGACTCCCTCAAAACGTGATTCGTTTCATAGCCAAAAGCATTGCCCGTTTCCGTAAGGAAGGCGTGATGCTGCACCGTTTCAGAAAGACGGAGGTCATAGGCAGTACCTCCGTGATCTGCACCGACAAGACAGGCACGCTCACCAGAGGCGAGCTTAAGGTGGCAAAAGCGTGGCCTTTGGGCGACGCGACAGCGGATGTGCATGAGGGGTTCTGGTCGGACGAACTCAAATATCTGATGAAGTGCTGCGTGCTTTGCAGCGACAGCAAGTCACTGCCGCAGCCGGACGGCGGTCTGAAACTGACCGGAGACAAAACCGACGCCGCCATTGTGGAGGCTTATCTGAAAAACGGCAACGACCCGGACGAACCGGAAGCGCAATATCCGCGCTGTGCGGATATTCCGTTTGATTCCACCCGCCGTCTGATGACGGTGATCCATCGGATTGACGGACTGTATATGGTGGTGACAAAGGGCGCGCCCGACGCGGTGGCGTCCAGGTGCGCGGATCTGAACGCGGAAGAAATGCGGCGGCACACAGAGGAATTCTGCCGCGAAGGTCTGCGGGTCATTGCCGTTGCGGTGCAGGTGCTCAGTCGGCTGCCGGATGAGATTGTGCCGGATGCGATTGAGAAGGATCTGACCTTTATCGGGCTGATCGGCTTGGCTGACCCCCTGCGGGGAGGCGGGCATCCGCACGGTGATGATGACCGGCGACCAGCCCGATACCGCGCGCGCCATTGCCGGGAAGCTGCACCTCATCGAGGAAGGCGGCGGCATTCTCACCGGAGAGGAACTGGCGGGTATGTCCGACCGGAAGCTTATGTCGGTTCTGCCCCGTTATTCCGTTTATGCCCGTATCGCGCCGGAAGATAAGGTGCGCGTCGTCAGGGCATGGCAGAAAAAGGGAGAGACCGTGTTTGTGACGGCAGGCGGCATGAATGACGCGGCGGCGCTGCATGCGGCGGACGTGAGCTGCTCCGTGGAGGATACCGCCACCGACGTGGCGACCGACGCGGCGGATATTTCGCTTTCGGACGGTGGATTTGCGAGGATTCTTTCGCTGGTGCGGCAGGGCAGAAGCATCAGAAAAAACATCGCGAAGATGACCGAATACAGTGTGGCAAGCTCGGTGGCGCAAACCGCCGTGCTGCTTCTCGGGGCGGCGTTCTTCGGAGAAAATATTCTGCGGCTGCTTCCGCTGGTGGTGCTGAATCTGTTTTTGTTTGTTTTCGTGCAGCCCTGCTTTGTGCATGAGCCTGCGGAAAAGGACGTGATGAAGCACACCGCTGATCGGAATAACGGACAGTTGATCGGATTTGCGGAGAAATACCGCGCTTTGCTGGCGGGGCTTTGGATTTCCTTCCAGTCGGTGCTGGGCTATGCCGTGGGAAGCGGCGCATTTTCGCTCAACGAAAGCACGGGGCGGGAACGCGGCATGACCATGGCGTTTGCCGTCATGGGCTTCGGACTGGTGCTGCACGCGCTCTGCACGCGTTCAGACAAACCCTTTGTGCCGACGGTCGTGGTGCGCAATTACAGAATGCTTCTCAGCACATTGGCGGCGGCGGGACTCATGACCGTCATGATAACGGCGCCGTATGTCAGCACGCTGATGGGCTTTGTCCCGCTGAGCGGATACGAATGGTGTGAGATAGGCGTTCTGATGGCAGTGCAGATGGCTGTCTGGGAATACCCGAAGCTGTATGCATGGGTGAAGTTTTAAGGATAAATACAATACTATAAATGAGCATATTCGTTATATTGTACAAAGGACAATGGACAATCGCGCCATGTAGGGGACGGCGTCCTCGACGTCCCGATGCGATACGGCTAAA
>CACWOA010000358.1 GCA_902762395.1 uncultured Ruminococcus sp. | reverse complement strand
GGGCAATCCCGGGAACTGCACCTTCTTATAGGTCAATTCCCGACCTTCGGTGCTAATTGCAATATTCGCTTTGCCCTCGGCACCTGCCGTATCCGTCCAGCCGGTTCCGGCGATGGCGTTTTTCAAGGCGCCATATATAGCTTTATTGCCTCCGATGGCGGTGGTGGCTCCACCGTTGATCGTTACGCCGTTTCCTGCCCAGATGCCATTCTTTGAACCTTTGGCGCTCACGGTGCCATCGGTGATCGTTACGGATCCACTTTCGGAAACGATGCCTAGATTCGGGGTTGCGTTCGCGGTTCCGATTGCAGTCACGGTTCCGCCGCTGATCGCAAATTCTTTGGACGCGTAGATGCAGCTTTGGCCGTTGGCAGTCACCTTACCGCCGCTGATTATCAAATTTCCATCGGAAACTAGGCCTCTGTCTTGGCCATTGGCAGTCACCTCACCGCCTGTGACCTCTATATATTCAGATTCAATTCCATAGGTACCGGTGGCATTCACAGTGCCACCGTTGACGGTCACATTCACAGCGTAGATGCCGCTACACATTTCTCCGCCATTGGTAATCACGGTTCCGCCGTTGATCGTTACTGCGGAGTTCATTCCAGCATAGATGCCTCTAGATTTGCAGTTGACGGTTCCGCCGCTGACTGTTAAGCCATTGCTTATATATATGTCATGGTTTTGACTGATGACATTCAGAACGCCGGAGCCCATAATTTTCAATTCGCCGTTGTTGACTGAAATGCCGCTGCTAGTAGTTGATGTTATATTGTTCTCTTCCTTTATGCTGATCGTTAGGTCCTGTTCGGCGTAAATTCCGACATTATAATATCCCTCCCCGCTGTAGTTGTAGCCGTTGAGCGTAAGAATCTTGGTATTATCATCGTACTCCCATCCTTGGCCGGAAGATTGAGCGCTCGTCACCTGCGTGCCCCCGACCCAGAGAGGGTACGGTGTTGCCAGCGAAAATGTTTTTGTAGCAGAATCAAAAACCACCTTGCTCAGATTGAGCTTTAAAGCGGGGCGGACACCAAGGGTGTTATCCTGCACATGGGCGCCATTGGCGAAAACGTTGCCGTCATCGCCGTTGACGACCGCCGCTAGGACATTACTTTGTATGCTGGACGAGCACAGCCACCAGGCGTTTCTATTAGCGCCAGATGCCCGAGAGCACTTTAGCACATCAGGATTTGCACTATAGATTGTACTTGCCTGCGAAGTTGTCAGAAGAAACATCGCGTCACCGCTTACTGCTGTTTGTGCGTCAGCCGTGATATTGCTGTTATACCAATTATCCACTGCTGTTTTCACTGTAGAATCGCGATACGCAACAAAGGGTACGCTTTCATTATACTGTGAAGCTCCAACACATTCTTTTGCCAGCAGCGTTACAGTACTGGCATCGTAATCGATAAGATACCAGGACTTACCGTCAAAAGTTATTTCTGTTGTGGTGTTCTTATATTGTGCATAGGGGGGATCATCATCCGCAAATGCAGTCAAGCTCATCCCCGGCATCAGCCCCAGCATCATCACAAGGCTGAGCAGGATGCCCAAAAATCGTTTCTTCATTTTCATAAGCAATCTGTCTCCTTATAATTAACCCCTGCACGGGGGCATATAGCTACAAATAAATTATAGCAGAACCCGGGGCTGATTTCAACGGGTTTTTCAAAAATTCTTTTGAACAAGAACAGGCGAGCGTTACCATTCACACAACGGGCGAATGGTAATTGGCGGGGGGCAAAATCTGGGCCTGTTACCGAATTTTAGCTTGCCTTTTTATGCCCGAACGGGTAAAATAATAGCTGAACAGGCCCTTGGGAGCCGGGTCACGGAAGTGATAGCGGTGTGCATTTGATCCGCGGGACAGTCGTACAATGACTTGCCCGCGGTTTTTCTGTCCGCGGGGTGAGGGAGGAAAACAGATGGAAAACCAGTCTCAGCAGGCGCTTCGCGTCTCTGCCGTCAGCATAGCGGTCAACCTGCTGCTGTCCGCGGGCAAGCTGGCGGCGGGCCTGATCGCCCACTCCGGGGCGATGGTGTCGGACGCGGTGCATTCGGCCTCGGACATTTTCAGCACGCTGATCGTGATGGTGGGCCTGCGGCTCTCCGGCAAGGCCCCGGACCGGGAACATCCCTACGGCCACGAGCGCATGGAGTGCGTCGCCGCCATACTGCTGGCGGTCGTGCTGCTCATCACGGGGCTGCTCATCGGCTATGGCGGCGCGCGGGAGATCCTGAACGGCCAGGCGGGGGAGAAGGCCGCCCCCGGCATGCTGGCGCTGGTGGCGGCCATCGTCTCCATCGCCGTGAAGGAGGGCATGTTCTGGTATACCCGCGCCTGGGCCCGCAAGCTGGCCTCGCCCGCGCTGATGGCCGACGCCTGGCACCACCGCTCCGACGCCCTGAGCTCGGTGGGCGCCCTCATCGGCATCGCCGGGGCGCGGCTGGGCGTGCCGATGATGGACCCGCTGGCCAGCGTGATCATCTGCGCGTTCATCGTCAAGGCGGCGCTGGACATCTTTCGGGACGCCGTGGACCGCATGGTGGATCACAGCTGCGACGCCCAGACGGAGGCGCAGATTCGCGCCTGCGTGCAGGCGCACCCCGGCGTGCGGCGCATCGACGTGCTGCGCACGCGGGAATTTGGCAGCCGGCTGTATGTGGAGCTTGAAATCGCCCTGGACGACGCGCTGACCCTGAGCGAAGCCCACGCCATCGCCGAGGATGTGCACGACGACGTTGAAAAGGCCTTCCCCCAGGTGAAGCACATCATGATCCACGTCAATCCCGCGGGGGAGAAGGCGTAGAGTGTGTGTCCAAATTTCATTGACATCTGTTAATAAATGCGGTATAGTAACGGCAGACCTATGAAATACTGTATGGAATCAAGGAGTGTTGGACATGAAAATCGCAATCGGCAACGATCATGTGGGCGTGGAGCTCAAACAGCATCTGGTCGACTATCTCTCCGCAAAGGGCCATGAGATCGTCAACTTCGGCACCGATACCGCTGCGTCTACCGACTATCCCATCTACGCAGAGCGCGTTTCCCGTGCGGTGGTCTCCGGGGAGTGCGACAGGGGCATACTGATCTGCGGCACGGGCCTGGGCATCTCCATTTCGGCCAACAAGGTCCACGGGGTGCGCTGCGCGGTGTGCTCCGAGCCCGTGAGCGCCGAGCTGGCCCGCCAGCATAACGACGCCAACGTCATCGCCATGGGCGCGCGCATCATCGGCCCGGTGATGGCCGAAGCCATCGTGGATGTGTTCCTGGACACCGAATTCCAGGCCGGACGCCACCAGAGGCGGGTGGACATGATCATGAAGCTGGATCGCGGCGAATCGGTGCAGTAAAAAACCCCGCGCCCCACAGGGCGCGGAACGGGTATTCATGGGGCCGTTGATGAGCGGCCCCATCGTCTTTTTTGGCGCTTCACGGAAAGCAGTGGAATGAAAACTCCCTCCGGCCTCTCTGCGTTCGGCCACCTCCCTCCCTGAGGGAGGCAGGATGACCGCCTTTGCTGCCTGAAGGCTCCCTCCCTGAGGGAGCTGGCATGCGCAGCATGACTGAGGGAGTTCCCCAAAATCCCTCAAGAAACCGTGAAGAACGTCTTTTTTTGGCTCAGCCGACGACCTTCTTCGCGGTCGCGGCCACGTTCTCGGCGGTGAAGCCGTATTCCTTGAACAGGAACTTGTAGGGGGCGGAGGCGCCGAAGTGATCCAGGCCGATCACCG
>CACWOA010000357.1 GCA_902762395.1 uncultured Ruminococcus sp. | reverse complement strand
ATTGATGACCTTGACCATCGCCAGCTTGGAGGTGTCGATATTCTCGTAGCTTTTTTTGAGAGCGGCAAGCTGCTTTTTCTTTTCTTTCAGCTCGATTTCCTTGCTCTTTTCTTCATCGAGCAGCCTGACGGCGCTTTCCAGAAATTCGCTCATGCTGTCGGAGCTGTCGCCGTTAAAGAACGCGTCCAGCTCGCCGTATTTTTCTTCCATCGCCGTCAGCGCGTCGTGCTTTTCGACAATGGCGTCGATTTCTTTCAGCTCCGCCTGCATGGCAAGCCGGTTGGCGGTATCGGTGAGAAATTGCTTTTCTTTTTGCAGCGAACGCTGCTTCTTCTGGGCGGCGGCGACCACATCGCGCAGATCGTCTGTCTCGTTGAGAGATTTCTGAATCTCGAGGCGGGATTCCATCAGCTCATGCTTCTGCTTGCGCAGCTCCGGCAGAATGGCGGTGGATTTTCTGGATTCCAATGACGCCGCGCCGTTTTTGAGACGCTTTTCCACCTCTCCCTTGGAGATGCGCTCATCGCCGGAGGAGGTCAGGTTGGTGAGCTTCTGAATGATTTCGTGATTTTCCCCTTCCACGGCGGTACCCGCCTGTCCGATGAAAACCGTGTTGACAAAGGTCTTGATGTTGATGCCCAATATATGGGCGCCGGGTTCCATGCCTCCGGGAAGATCGACATTTTCTCCCAGCGTTTTGTCAAAGAGCGAGATTTTATCCGCCGCCTTGGTGGGACCGAAGGTGCGGCTGAGAAGATAGGTATAGCCGTCGCTTTCAAATTCAATGGAGCCCTGCGGCTGACCGCCGTCCCACGGCTCATATTGACGGCGCTTCTCCCCCGTTCCCAGTCCGTAAAACATCGCCTTGATAAACGCCATCACAGTGGATTTTCCCGATTCGTTCTCACCGTAGATGATATTGACGCCTTCGGTCGGTTCGAGGGTAAAATCCTTCAGTTTGCCGAAGCACTTGATATTGATCTTAATAATCCTCATTAACGGTCACGTCCCCCTCAAACGCGCGCAGTCCGTAAAGCAGAGCGCGCATATATTTATCGCGGTTGCGGCTGTCAGCCTGCATTTTGTCAAAAATTCTTCTCACAAACGCGCCCTTCAGGGTGCTGTCGTTCATGAGAAGCTCCATATCGAGCGTGGTGGAGGTCTTGTCGGTCAGGCGGGTGTAGAACACGGAACCTTTCAGCCGCCTGACGATATCCGGCAGCGACGGCACCACGCCGCCCGACAGCGTGCCGATCAGCGTGAGGTCATAAAGGTTGTTGGCGAATTTCTCACCATGGCGGTCGCGCAGCACCGTCACAATGCGTCCCGCAAACTGCTCGGTTCCCTCGCAGCCGCTCACATCCACCTTTTCGGTGCAGTATTCGCGGTTGTCGAGGGGGTACAGCTCCACATAGGCGAATCCTTTGGAGGCATAGCCGCCCACCACGCCTTTGGTGCCGGTTTCGTCGAAGCCGCGTCCCGCGGGCGCGCCGCAATAGCAAAAGAGACAATCGCCCATTTCGTAGTGCTCATACTGATGGATATGTCCCAGCGCGACATAATCCGCGCCGCAGCGCCGCAGCGCTTCCCGCGAGATAGGATTGTAGCGGCTGTCGGCATGCTCTCCGTCCACCAGTTCTCCGTGCATCACCAGCACATTGATGCGGCTGCTGACAGGCATAAAATTCTTGAGAAGCGTTTCATCACAGGCGGATTTGGTGAAGCCTGCCCCCCAGACACAGGTGTTCTTTTCGGGAATCTCCACCTTTTCCATGCCGCCGAGGAAGATATGCACATTTTCCGGCCACTCGCCGTGATAGCAGGAATCGGGTGTGGCGGGGTCATGATTACCCGGCGTGATGAAAACGCGGAAGGTGTAGTGGCTGAGAAGCGTTTTCACATCGCGCAGCAATTCCTCCTCCACCCGGATGCTGTCGAACATATCCCCCGCAATCAGCAGCGCATCCGCGCCGCGCTGGGTACACAGATCCAGAATTTGTTTTAATGTATCAAGCTGTTCCCGCTGTCGTTCCTTCGCCACTTCGGGGGTGGAGGAAAAAAGCGAGCCCAGATGTAAATCTGCTGTATGTACAAAATTAAATGTTGTCATCAGATATTTCACCCCAATAAAGAAATATACAACAAAATA
>CACWOA010000356.1 GCA_902762395.1 uncultured Ruminococcus sp. | reverse complement strand
TTCATCTGACGCAGAATGATACCCGCGTAGGCGGCGGTTTTGCGCACATGGTCGCCCGTACACTGGTCGCGGCTCTCCACCATGTCGGCGAGCACCAGCACCAGACCGTTTTGCAGCCTGGTTATCTGCTCCGTCTTTCTCTGCACCTCTCCGATATACCGCACCGTGTCGGCGGACGCCCGCTTGTACGCCTCATACAGGTGCTCGATTTCGTCGCCCGTATGGATATCCAGCTCTTCCAGCATTGCCATACTCTGCTCACGCGTCTGCGGCGTGGTGTAGTTCACACGCAGGGCGGCGTCGGCTATGCTGTTGATGGGACGCACGATCTTCCGCTCCGCCATCCATACGGCGTAGGTGCGGATAACGACCAGGAAGCCGATAAACAGCGAGAAGATTTTTGCCAGAAAGGCATACTCCACCGAGCGCAGCCTGTCCATTGACATATCTACGCCCACATAGCAGAGCGTTTTGCCGCTGTCGTCCCGAATGGGGCGGTACACCGACAGCACCCAGCCGTAGACGTCGGAGGAAATATCCGGCGGGATCTCTTCGCCTGCCAGCAGCTGCTTTTGGTATTTGGTGATGGTTTTGTCATACGCGATCACGTCGCCCGGCTGCGCCGCCTTCACGTCCTCGGTGTCGAGGTCAAACACCACATGGGTGCCGTCCGCTTCGATGCGGTAGAGGTAAATAAACCGGATGCCCGACGAGGAATCGCTGATGGCATAGAGCATTTTTTCCGTCTGAATATAACCCTCCGCCGCGCGTCCCTTTTCGAGATACTCGTCTATCTTGGTTTTGTCGATATTCTGCGAAATCACCTTGGTGGCGTACTCGCCCGTCTCGGTGTACGCCTCTACGGCTGCGTTATGGTACTGCATAAAGCTGACGCCGATGGCAGTCGCGGCGACCGTCGTGGTGGACACCGCCAGCAGCAGGGTCAGCTTCAGCCGAAGCGACATACCGCGCCGTGTTCCCTTTCGTTTTTTCTCCAGAACGGAGAGATTGTACCAGCTGCAGCCCGACAAAAACGCCTTGAGCCGCTTTGGAATCAGACAGAACAGCAGCAGTGAAACCGCCACGGTGATCGCCTTGTCCGCCACATCCAACAGAAAATTGGAGAGCATATTGGAAGCGAACTCACCCATGGGAATGACCCGGTTGATCTGCGCGGCAAAATCCGCCGCAAAGCCTTCTCCGAAGCTGAAGCCGTAAATCAGCCAGGTCAGCGCGCCTCCCGCAATACCGCCCTGCAGCGCGAACACCAGCACGGGGACTAACACCTTGGGGAATTTCTTCAGCCAGCCGCTGTCGGAAAAATAGGCGGCAAAGGCGGCGATAAAGACGCTGATAATGCAGTAGTACATCGTCACCGAATCGGACAGGCCGCCGATGAGGTTCGACATAAAGCCCACCGTAATACAGGGGATATAGCCGCCCAGCAGCGCCGCCAGAATCGTGCCGATGTTGTCGAGATACAGCGGCAGACCAAGCGCGCCGTTGAGCTTGCTGCCCAACAGGTTCAGCAGGATGCACACCGCGGTGACGCAAAACAGCGACGTCCATGTTTTCAACAGTCTTTTCCACCTTGCCATTTTCATTCCTCCGCTTTATCTTATCCGCACATGGCGGCCAGTTCATCTCTCAGCGCCGCTATCTCCGCCAGCATGGGCGCATAATCCGCCGCCTGCTGTATGCGCAGCAGCTCGGTGAGGGCGGATATTCTTTCATATAAAGGGGTCAGCGACAAATTGCCCAGCACGCCCTTGAGCGCGTGCGCCGCCTCAAAGCCCTGACGGTAATCGCCCGCCGCGACAGACTGCTGCAGCGTTTCAAAGTTTTTGTCGCCCGGAATCATACACACCAGCTTCAGGTACAGATCCTCGCTGCCGTAGCAGCGCGCCAGACCGTCCTTTGTATCCGCGCCGAACGCGTTCAGTTTTTCGATGGTTACCATTATTGTCTCTCCTTGCGTCATTGTTGTATCTGCGCCGCTATAACTGCCAGCAGCTCCGCGGGCCGGAACGGCTTGCCCAGATGGGCGTTCATGCCCGCTTCCCGCGTCTTCTGGCGGTCCTCCTCAAAGGTGTTGGCGGTCATGGCGATGATCGGCGTTCTGCCCTTTTTGCCTGCCATGGCACGGATCGCCCTGCTCGCTTCCAGCCCGTTCATC
>CACWOA010000355.1 GCA_902762395.1 uncultured Ruminococcus sp. | reverse complement strand
TACGGTCTGCGCCGCAATGAGCTGCTGCGGATTTTTACGGGCATCATGCTCGGCAACTACCGCTTTGTCATGCTGGCGTTTCTGCCGATCTCTCTCTACAACGGCAAGCGCGGCTTTATCAAGGGACCGTTCCTGAAATATCTCTTCTACTTCATCTACCCTGTTCATATTTTTATCATCTACCTGATCAAAGCAAACACCGTCGGGTTTTGACGGGGCGCCCTGAGAAAACAGCCCGCCGGAAGCCGGACACCCGGCGGTTCGCGGGACTGTGCCGGCGGCAAACGCGTCAGACAAACCTTCCTGTTTTCCGCTTTACATATATTATTACTATCCGATAAAAACTAAAACGCTGTCAGCGGATAATTCCGCGCAACAAGGCAGAGGACGCAGGAATACTGACGTATTCCTGCGTCCTTTTGACTACATTCTGCCCTAAATCTTCCGCATTTGTGCAAGACATTGAATGATTAGAGGTTCCCTTATGATTTGTGACTGCGTTAGCGGCAAGATTGTCAAGGATCCCTATTTGCCTTGCAAAGGTTCGACGCTCTGATAAACCATCGCTGACAAATATTCCGAAAAATAGCTGCACCAGAAATTAGGATGATGACCGCCGTTCTCGTTGAAATGGAGCACTGTCCTGTCGGCGGGATATCCCATCTCGATCAGACGGTTGTACATCTGCGTCACATCCGGATCGGTGTCGCCGCCCTCTGGACCCGTGTATAAATAAAGAAACGGCGTATGGTTTTCAAAGTCCTTTTCGCTGAGGTACTTCCTCCATACCTCGTCCTTATAAAGCCAGAACGAGGGAGACTGGATACCTGCCGTACCGAACAGCTCGGGGTACTCGAGAGTGATATAGAAGGTCTCCAGTCCGCCGAGCGACGCGCCCGTCACGGATGTATGCAGCGCGTCGGTATAGACGTTGTAATGCTCCTGAACATACGGCACAAGCGTTTCAGCCATAAAGCGGGCGAAATCGCCCCCCAGCCGTTTTGACTCTCCGACGCCGTTGACCGTCTCATACTCCCCGATATCGGGCATCAGCTCGTCTTCGCGCGTGATCCCGGTCATATCGCCGTAGGTGCTGACCGCCACGACGATCGCCTTGTAACCCGTGGTCTGAGCCATGCTTCTGACCTGGTCGGGAATATACCCGCATCCGTCAGGACGGCGCTGCGGGTCGTTCAGATTCACCTCTCCCTGCCCGTCGAGCACATAAATGGTGGCATACTTTTCTTCGGAATCGGGGTCGTAGCCGCCAGGCGTCCAGAAAAAGATTTTCTTCTCGTAACTGTTGCAGTCAAAATCGACCTGTTCAAAATGCGGAAGATAATCTGTTTCTTCGCCCTGCGTATAGGGCAAAAATCCGTCCTTCGATCTGTACCAACCGCTGACACATGGGTTGAAGGCGACTTTTCTCGTTTTTTTGCCGTCGCAGTCAAAGGAAACGACGTTGTACTTTTTGACGTCGCCCTCACATGAATAAGTAAAGGAATCGCTGTCCTCTCCGCATTTTTTCATCTCCACCTCTTCGCTCTCCCCGCTTGCGCTGTTCAAAAAGGCGGCGACAACTTTTTTACTTTTGCTGCTGTCCTTGAAATACAGCTGATGAAGGTTCCCGTTATTGTTTATCTGTGCCGCGTCAGGTGTGGCACAGGAGCTGTCGGTTTGTTTCACGCCGCACGCTGAAATCACCATTGCAAACACCAAAAGCAGCATGGCAGCCGCGATAGCTTTCCTGTTTTTCTGTCTCATCAAAACACCCAAAAAATTCTTTGCTTTCATTGTAGCACACGAAGGCTGAGAATTCAATCGTTATTATACGATCTTCCGATAAAGCCCGTTAAGCTCTGTCACGCCGCATTATTTCCTAACGCCGGTTGATGTCATGTTCCACGGGTTTACTGAATCGAGCAGGAAACTCCTTCTTCCACCGACCACTTCTCTGCCCGCTGTTCTCTGATGTCATTATGTCAACCGTTTATTAAAAAGTGGTTGACATTTTCTTTTTTCTGTGTTATGATAACGTCAACACATTTCCTGAAAGAAGTTGACAATATGACAGATTCCACCAAAACAGCACCCTCAAAGGCGAAGCTGACGACCCTCGCGATGGTGCAGATTGCACTGTGTACCGCGCTGATGTGCATCGCGGCGCAGATCTCCGTTC
>CACWOA010000354.1 GCA_902762395.1 uncultured Ruminococcus sp. | reverse complement strand
AGCTGTCGTGCCGCCGGCCCTCCACCTTGGCGATGACGTTGAAGAGCTCGTAGCCCTTCAGAAACTCGTTCTCGATGTTGACCGTGATGGTCTTGGCATCCTTCGGGAAGTCGGAGGTGGCCCAGATGACGGGCTTGCCCATCACCTTCTCGCCGTATGCCTTGTAGAATTTCAGCAGGGGAGGCCACGTCTGGATCATCCCGGCGTTGGTGCACTCGGTGCCGCCCCAGATTTTCTGGAAGTCGCCGTAGTGACGGTAGGAGAACCAGAAGTCGCAGACCACGAAGCAGTCCTTGTACTCGGGTTTCGCCAGGTCGGCAAACATCTTCTCGGCGTCGTAGTTGTTCGTATCGACATAGTAGAGTTTGTAGGTGCCGCGCACGCCCGGCGAGTATTCACGCATGGAGAAATCGACGCCCGGGGTCAATTTCTTGCCGTCAACGGACATTTTCATTTTGCCCGGAAACGTGTTGATGTCGATGGTGAACTCTTGCCGCCAGAGTTCATTGGCGCCCGCCTTGGCAAATTCTCCCAAGAGATAAGTTCCTGCCTTGTTGGCGCCGCCGTAGGCATAGCCGCGCCCCTGGTACTTCGCGGAACTCAGCTCCTTGACAATCTGTTTGTAATATGCCAGATCCTGCGCCTGCAGTGAAGTTTCGGGAATCAACGCCGCCAATAGGAACGCCAATGCTAAAAGAGTCAGTTTTTTCATTGCTTCGGGTATTAAATTCAGCAGCAAAAATACAAAAATATTTCTCGCAGATTTCGCAGACTAACGCAGACTTTTTTCTGCGTAAATCTGCGAGTTCTGCGGGAGATAATATTTTTCCGCCAAATGAAAACACATTCCCGCATTTTGCGTACTTTTGCCGCCGGAAAAAAAGTGCCTTATGAGAAAACATTGGATTGACAATCTGCGTTGGGTCACCGTACTGTTAGTGCTGTTGTACCACGTCATCTACTTTTACAACAACAAGGGCGTTTTCGGTGGCGTGGGCGGTTTCGGCGACGGTCCGCAGTACCAGGATGTGCTGATGTACATCCTCTATCCGTGGTTCATGCCGCTGCTGTTCATTCTGGCGGGCATCAGCGCAAAGTACGCGTTGGACAGACATTCCGGCAAGGAGTGGTTCAAGTCACGCACCCTGAAGCTGCTGGTTCCTTCCACCATCGGATTGTTTGTCTTTCAGTGGATGACGGGCTATTTCAACACCCTCGTGGCCCGACAAGATGTGCTGGCTTCCCTAAAGCAGCCTGCTTTGTATTTCCTTTGGGTGATTAGTGGCACAGGACCGTTGTGGTTTATCCAGGATCTGTGGCTGTTCTCGCTGATTCTGCTGCTGATACGGCGGATAACGAGGAACTGGCATTTCAAAATAAAGAATGAGAAGGTTAAAAAACACCTTCACGACAACGAACCATATCTCCTGAACATTTTAACCTTGATTATTTGTGTGCTGTATTGGCTCGGCGGGCAAACGCTTATTTTCAACCCGCGCCCCGAATCCGCAGACGGACTCTACAACCTCTACAAGCCGCTGTTCTACCTTATTTTCTTCCTGCTGGGCTATTATTGCTTCTCGTCAAAGAAGATACAAAAATACCTGTCTGATGGTTGGTGGATAGATATGGCTTGCGCCATTGTGGCTTGCGTTTATCTTTTATTTGACACATACGGCGAGAACAACACCACACCGCAGTATCTTGCCGACCCCTTCAACTGCATCTATGGCGGGTTTATGTGTCTCGCCATGATGGGTTGGTTTATAGCCAAATTCGACAAAACCAACGCCTTTGCCGGATATATGACCCGCTCCAGTTTCGGTATCTATATCGTTCATTACCTGATTATTGCAAGCATTGGCTCCATGATGTTTTATTACACTCAGCTACCGCCTGTGGCGATGTATCTTATTCTTATTGTAGCGGTTTTCACCCTGTCGCCACTGATTTACGAAACCCTCCGGAGGATTCCATCCATTGCACTTTGGGGCGTTTTCGCTTGGGTGTATTTCTACGGATACTTCGGCGGCTTCACGAAAGTAAAACCAATTGATACCGAGGAATTTGCGAAATGCGCAGGCGACATCTCCTACATCACTATCCCCGATTCCGTCCGCATCATCGGATTAGGCGAGGCGACGCATGGCAACGTCGAGTTTCAGCAGCTCAAGCTGGATGTTTTCAAACTGATGGTTGAGAAATACAGCGTGCGGGCATTCGCGCTGGAGGGCGACTACGGCGGCTGCGAGGCGGTCAACCGCTATATCCACGGCGGCCCGGGCACGGCGCAGGAGGCGGCTGCGGCCATCGGCTTCCCCATCTATCGAACCAAGGAGATGGCGCAGCTTATTGACTGGATGCGCAATTACAACGCAACGGCAAAAGAAGGCGAAGACCTTCGCTTCTACGGCTTCGACATGCAACTTTACGAAAACAATTACAAGTATCTGTTAGAGGCCGCCAAGACTTTTGCAATTCCGACCGTGGAACTGGAGAAGCTATGGGACAAGTCGGAGGGCAAGTATTCAGCCTCCATCACTGTCGATCAAAAAGCGAAAGTGATAGAAAAAGTGAAGCAGGCTTTGCTGCAGTTGAACGACTCAACAACGGCGCAAGCGGTGCATTTTGCGGATATGCTGCTCCAAAACATCGCCGTAGGGAAGGTGATTGACAATATGTTGAACGGGAATGTGTTGCGAGACTCGCTTATGTTCGTGAACACGCACTGGATTATGGGGCAGGAGGAGGCTCGTGGCAACAAATGTGTTTTTATCTCAGGGCATAACGGGCACATCCAGCGTGTCCATGACTACGGAAAGGACGGGAAACTGCCTTGGCGACTGCAACCTGACATTGCTGGTGGAGGCTATTTTTACGACTTGGCTC
>CACWOA010000353.1 GCA_902762395.1 uncultured Ruminococcus sp. | reverse complement strand
CGCCTTGCCCACAGGCGGGTTGCCATGCTTTCCAGAAGCGAAACCAGCGCGGTTTCGTCGATTTCCTTTTTCTTGTCCGTAAAGAAGGCGTCAGCGGCTCTCACGATGTCGCCCGCTTTGGGATTGAGGTCGGCTTTGTTGTGAATCGCGGAAGTGCAGTCGATGATGATGCCGCGAATTTCCTTGCGCTTGGCTTCGAGCAGCTTTTCATGTCCTTGTTTGACGGTTGCCATTAACTCACTTAACGTGGGAATTTTGCTGTAAGCAAATCCGCCCTCCACCATGACAATCAGCCGGATTTCATTCAGCGCGTCGTTGATTTCCGGCATTTCGGCAATGTAATCCTTGTCGCTGCGGAGGTCGCTTTCCAGCCTGACGGCAGCGTCAAAGATGCCGACCTGATTTTTGAAAAAGCCCTCCACATTCTGCATTTTTTCTTTCAGATCGAACAGATCATCTTCCTGATTCAACAGATAATCAATCAGGGCGAGATTGTCTTTTCTCTGGGAAAGAACACCCTTCACGGCTTCAATTGAGGACACCACCAGCTTTTTGTCTGGGTAATTGTGACCCGCGTAGCGTCCGAGCAACGCTTCATAATGCCGCTGTTCTTCGGTGAATTTCTCGACAATGTGAGCAATCAGACCGTCCTCGTCCTCCGGCACGTCCATCTCGTCAAAATATTCGCGGAGAAGTTCTCTCACCGCGCGGATTTTCTGAATCGGAACGGATTGCTTGATGGAAATGGAGGTCTTGCCGATTTCGCTCTTTTTGCGGAGCATATCGGGCAGTCTTGGGTCGGAAGGCTGCACCGTTGCGCCGCCGTATTTGATGGTGACCTTCTGGTCGTGAATCAGCAGCGCAACCACCGCCGCGATGTCGATTTCGCGCCAGCCGTAGGGGATTCCCTGATAGCGGCTCTGTATGTCGGAGAGGAATGTCGAGTGCTTGATTTCGTATTGCATTTCAAGGAATTTCTCGACCAATGCCGCCGCGTCGCGGTTGGGTTCGGTTCCGGCGATTCGATTTTCCTCGCCTTTCAGAATGGAGAAAATGTCCGCGTCGGAATCGGCGAAGCTTTCAATAAGTTCCAGTTGACTGTACACATGGGTGACGAGGTATTCCAGCGCCTGATCAATCTTGCTTTTGGGGTCGCTGCCTTTTAAGGAAAGATGCTCGCCGTCCACATAATATTCAGCGGAGGCAATGGCTTTTTTCAGGTTTTCCTTTGCGCTTTCCTCGTATCTGCCGGCTTCATCCTGATGCTTGCGGATGATGTCCTGCATGGATTGCGGCAGCTGCGACACGTTGCGCTGCATGACATATCTGCGGATTTTCATCGCGCTTTCCAGCGATTCATAATAGGGGTTTTCCGCCAGCACCACGATTGCCTGTCCGCCGGAACCCGCCATCAGACGAAGCTCCTGCTTTTCTGTCGGGTCGGTCGCTACGGTCAGGAACCGCAGCTTCATGCCGCCGGTCAGCGTGCCATTCGCCATGCCGTCCACCATCTGATCAAAGGGAAAGTCATATTTGTTGCCAAAGCGGAATTTTTTTGTCGTATAAATATCCCCGAAAATCAAGTCCGAAATGCGCTGCGTAATCGCGGCGGAATCGACGGGGGTATTTCTGATTTCGCGGGCAATGTCCTGTTCCTCGTCGGTGAGGAAGTTGTAAACGTCGCCCGTGCGCCCGATGTAGCTCTGACTGAACAGGCGGTCGAGGGAGGATTGAACCTTTCCGCGCATGGTAATTTTGTCCAGCCGGATATCGTCCGCCATCAGAATCACGATATTATCGAGCGTCGCCTTCACGTCATCCACATAACGCACGAGATACAAAAGTTTCAGCACGTCCACGTCCTGCGGTTCAATGCCGTTGCCGTCGGCGGCAGCGCGTTCACATCGCTCGATCACGCGACGGATGGAACTGTCGAGGAAGGTATGCACTGTGTCATAGAAAAGATAGAACGGCGCCAGTGCAACACCTTCTGCATCAGAATAAACTGATAGGGGACGAACGGGAAATTCCGCGCAAATTCATCCGCGCTGCCATATCCCTTGATGTCGAGAATCGCGCCCGAAAAGCTGAAAAGATTGCGAAGCACGGAATCATTCACCGTGAAGACCTGTTCCAGATCTTGCTCCGCTTCGGGCGTTTTCAGCAGAATACGCTTCTGGATAACTTCATCGGCGGAGGAGGAAGACAGGGACAGACGTGTCTTGAATCGCGCCTGAATGCGGGAGAATTCATTTTCGCGGGCTTTGATAATTTCGTCGATGGCTTCCTGTCCGGTGCAGACCACCCACACCTTGCCCTCGCATTCGCTGCCGATTTTCTCGACCAGCGATTGCAGATTGATGAGCAGGTCGGTATCGCCGCCGACATACTGCCCGACCTCGTCGATCATAAACAGCAATCTGAAATCGTCGGGCTGTGCATCGACAACTTCCTTGATTTCCAGAACAAGCTGGGCGATGGAGGTTTCGACCGTTTCGGTGCCGTTGAACCAGTTCTGCGCCGCGCTTTCGCTCATGCCGAGAACCTGTTGCAGCGTTGCCACAATATCGTCCTCAAAAAAGGCGAAAGCGTCGCGGGATTCCAGCCACGTTCCGCCGTTGATTTCCTCAAATACACGGCGGAATTCCTCAGTCTTGCCCTTTCTGGCGATGAACTGTTCCAGCTTGGCAACCTTCAGATTTTCGCCGTAAAAGCCGAGATAATTGTAGAACATCTTGGCAAACACCCGCAGCACGGCGGTCTTGTCCTTGTTGATGGAGCCTTCGATGTCGATATTGAAAAGAATGGTGTCGGTTCTGCCTTTGGCGGCATCTTCTATCAGCGAAAAAGTCGCCGGATCGTCAGAAAATTTCCTGCGGAATATCTCAACCGTTCGTTCTCCCTGCACTTCCTTGTTTTCCAGCAGATAGGACAGCATTTTCAGAAAGTGCGATTTACCGCTTCCGAAGAAGCCGGAAATCCACACGCCGATATCCGCCGTCTTTTCGCGGAAGGAGTCGCCGTAATTGGTAAAAAAGGTGATGAAGTGCTTTTTCAGTTCCCTTGTGATAACGTACTCTTTCAATTCCTGCACGAGAACATCGCTGGCATCCTGATCGACCTTGACGACGCCGTTGATTTTCCGGTCGATGTCCTCCTGAAACATATTCTGTATTCTCATATTTTTCTTTCCTTCCGTGAGTTACTCCCTCAGTCAGCTTCGCTGACAGCTCCCTCAAAGAGGGAGCCGAATATTGCCTCCCTCTTTGAGGGAGGTGGCTCATGTCAGCGAAGCTGACGGTGACGGAGGGAGTTTTTCCGATTTGACGAAGTTTTATACAACATTAAAAGCCCTGTAATAGGGGTTGGGATTCAAGATGTCGAACAGCCTGACATAATGCCCGTCAAAGGTGCCGGGGTACATGACCACCACCGGCACGTCCGAAAAATGGGGCTGCATCGCGTCGAGCAGCGAGTGAACACGGATAAACGGGAACGCCGCGCCCACGCCGGTAATGAGAATCACGTCGCCGGACTCATGCGGTTCGTATTGCATTTTTTTGATAAAAGCTACGTTGTTCGCCATGCGCGTCATCTGGTCTACAATGAACCGCGAACCCTTCTTTTCCTCCTGCGCGGGGATTCTGTCGGTAATCCGCTTTTCGTCGCAGATGGAAAGGAAAATGTCGTACAGATTGTATTCTATCAGCCGGCAGGAAAGCTCGCTGTCAGAAACCAGCTTTTCCGTAAAATGCCGGACAGCCATTTCGTCCTTCGGATAACAAAAAATGCGGATATTGACTTCATTGGACAATCCCTTGCCTTCCAGAAATTCCCGGCTCTGCATCAGATTTCTGAGCGAATCAAGCCGCTCGGTAACGTCACTCATTTATAAATTTCCCCTTTTTCCAAGTGATCAGTGTTTAGTGGTCAGTGGACAGTAAGTGGACAGTTGTCAGTGAACAGTGGTCAGAATACAAAAACTAATCACTAACCACTGACCACTGTCCACTCAATAGAAGCAATTAAACGCCGGAAGCACAATCTCCTGTCCGTCGCCGCGTATCGCGCTTTCCAGAAGCGGACTGATCAGCACCCGATTCAGCCTGTCCGCGTTTGTCCGCGTTGACGCTGTCGAGATATTGATTCTCCACCAGTATTTTGCGAAGCACCTGCTTTAATTTCGTGATGGTCGCGTCGCTCCATGTGGCTACCCAATCGTCCTGCTCCTGCAGCCGCATGAAAAACTGATTCACTTCCATTTTGCCGAAGGACATATCCAGCGTGCGGTATTTTTCTCCCACAACCGTCAGCATGAAATCCCAGACCAACCGGTATTGCCGCATCATGGCGTACAGACAAATCTGCTTTGCTACATCACTCGGCTGTGTAGAAATGGCGGCTATCAGAGATTCATTCTCCATTGATTCCAGCCTTCTGATGCAGGCAAGAGCCATTCTTCGGATGGATTTTTCAGTAGGGTATTGGAAGAGGTTTTCCTTCACTATGCGTTCCATCGTTTCATCTTTAGACAAACCCTCGCAAAGAAGCTTTGCCGTGGTTCTGGTTTCGTAAAACAGGAACTGTTCCCTCGTCAGCACGGCGCTGTACGGGCTGTTCTCCCGCAAATATTTCTTTTCGTCAGGCATGGTTTCAACCCTTTTCATAATAATCTGATTCTGACAGGTTACAATATGCACATTATAACTATTATATCGCATATTTACACAAGTGCAAGCGTTATTTTGTAAAAATATGATGGAGAAAAATAAAACGGCTGTCGAACAAGATTGATATCAATCGTCCGATAGCCGTTTTGCTGATCGTAAATAGTATAAGAGCGCTCAATATACATTTTTCACTAAATTCATACTGTAGTTATCAGGATTGTTTTTGATGCAACTACCAAACCATTTATTATTTCAGTTTAACTGTGTTTATGTTTCTTTATCCGTTGTGGCTTTCAGGAAGATAGACCTCACAGTAATGTAAACTCAAATCAATGAATTCCTGCATTTTGTCAAGATCGTTATACATACCATGATTTGAATTTGGAAACGGTATGTATTTATAATCCGCCTGAACTTCATCCATCGCATCCATCAGTCTATTTTTCTGATTAAGCGGTACACAATGATCGATCAGACCGTACCCCATCAATGTAGGAACGCTATTGGTTTGCACAATCCAAGCGGGGGATATGGCTTTCCAGTCCCCGTCGTTCGTCATCATGGAGACGAATTGCTCATCCGTTTTCAGCTTGTCCACCTTTTTTAGAAGGTGCCAGTCTACCGGTTCAAACCAAGTGGGTGCTGCCAGTTGAAAAACAAACCGGACAGGGATGGAAGATCTGCCGTTATAAGCAAGATTCATTGCCAATGTTCCGCCAGCGGAGACACCGCACGATGCCATAGCCTCTATATGAAAACCAAGGCTCTGAGCTTTATCTTTGATGGCACTTACGGCGGATTCAATTTCTTCATTCATTAGATTGATAGTAGCCGTCTCTCCGTGATTCTGTAAAGTGTAATCTACCGTCGCCGTAATATATCCCTTGGAGGCATAGAATTTACACCATGCGTCACCATCTTCTTTCGATCCGGAATTAAAGCTCCCACCGTGAATAAAGAGAATCAGGTATTGATCCTCTTCCGGATTAAGTCCATTCGGAATATACATATCATACGCGTAACTATTCAGTGACCAGCGAAAAGCGCCCATAAAGAAGAGAACGGAGCGCATCAAAAGCAGTAAACCCATTTTTGACAACGGTAGAGGTAAAGGACTTGAGGATGAGGAAATCTTTAGCACCTTGCTCGGAACGAAACG
>CACWOA010000352.1 GCA_902762395.1 uncultured Ruminococcus sp. | reverse complement strand
GCACGGCGTCAAAGCACGCCGCCTTGTCTTTCAGATATATCTGCGCCAGTACTGCAAACGGAATCGCCGTAACGACCAGCAGCAGAACCAGCCAATACGGTGCGCCGCCGGTGCCTAGCAGCTTGCCGCACACCACGCCGAACGAGCCGCCGGACACGAAGATCGCGCTGTGCGACAAGCTGCCGTTAGCCGTGCGCAAGGTCACTTCCGCGCCGTTGACGTGCGTAAATGCATTGCCGATACAAAGGATCACGAGCGAGAAGAATGTCCAGGATGTATATTCCTGCAGGATCAGCGCAGTGCCAAGCAGCACAAGTCCTGCCACCCCGAACGAAAGCTTGCGGAACCGGTCACTCAGATAGCCAAACAGCCCCTGCGGCGCAAACGCCAGCATGTCGTAGGCGAATGACAGCAGCCACATCGTCGGGGCGCTCTCGGTATATCGTGCGAGGGCAAAGAAGCACGCAACTTCGGTAGCAAAATGGACATAGAAGTACAGAAAACCCGTGGTAAGGTTTTTGGTGTTGAAGTGGTTCATTTTCATGGTATGACCCTTTATCTTTTCTTTTTCTACCATCTCATTGTAGAAGATTCTAAGCGTGATGTCAATAAGTGTTTCACAAAAAAGTAAATCACATTGAGAGACAATCGTCTGCTTGCTTATACCACATGAATTCTTGTGCAGACACTCTCAAAAAAACAATCATACCGCAGAAAGCAGAAAGGGCTGTTACACGTTCCCCAAAGAACAAGTAAGATGCTTTTAGATAAAAAGCAACAAGATGTTGTTAAACAGCAACACCTTGCTATTCAGATGAAAAACTTGCCGATCGGATTCACCCAACTTCTTCCGCATCTTCCCATACGCTCGCTCCAGTATCTCATGCACAGAATCCGAGTCAGCCAGCTCATGCTCAATTGCCAAATCAACCAAAGACTGCTTCTTTCGGGGTGTCAGCACCGGCATCCCGTCTTTTTCTTTCCATGCCAAGGTCTCATAACATTCCGAGCAAAAGCCGAGATGCGCCGCAATCAGCATCCGCTCACGGGAGTCCAAGGATTCAATGCATTCAGAACGGCATCTGACCGCAGCGCAGCAAAAAAGACCTGCTCCGGGTTGGTGCTGTTGTCATGGGTAACGTCTTCTCTTGCCTCTTCCCCATCGGAATCCGTATAAAAAACAAAGAAAACCTGCCTAATTTGCCGCGTGGACGTTTGCCGCGGGTACAAACTGCATATCGACTTCAACTTTGATTACCAACAATTCTTGAACGGGCTGGATGTGGTAGAAGCGGCATAACAAAATGACCGGGCAATGCTCTCTTGGATCTTTGCCCGGTGTCGTTTTACGTGCAGCGAAGCGATCATTCACGCTGAAAAAGCGATCATTCACGCATCGGAACTTGACAGTTGGTATTATTATAGTACAATAGAATTGAAATGAAAGCATCGGAAAGCAGGTGAGAAAATGAGAATCGCGCTTCTTGACGACGAACCGAAAGAGAATGAAAACCTGTACGCTCTTATCAATTCTTACGCTATTCAGCGCGGATATGATATCAAATGCGAAACGTTCACTTCCGGCATAGAGCTGCTGACGCGGGACCGCTTTGATCTGTATTTTCTTGATTACGTCATGGATGAGATGAACGGTGTCGAAGTTGGACGGGCGCTTTATGAGAGATTTCGGGGCGCGGTCACGATCTGCTATCTGACAGGAATCGAAGCAGCTGCATCAGAGGTCATCAATGCCGAAATCGGGGCGGTCGGCTTTTTAAAAAAACCGGTGTCTGCCAAGCTGTTATATCAAAAGCTTGACAGATTCTATAAGGTGTCCTTCAGCGGCCGCCTGCAGTTGAAAAACGGGCTATCCGTTGAAACCGTCTATGCACGTGAAATCATCTATGCGGAAGCCGCGGACAAACGCACGCGTATCCATTTTCCTTCCGGTGAAGGAACCTACCGCCATTCCTTTTCCGAAATGGAACGGATATTGTCCGCCTATCCATCGTTTTTCCGTATTCACCGTTCCTATATCGTTAATATGCTTCACGTTAAGTCGTATGATGTCAAAAGCATTCTGACGACAAACGGAGATGTGCTGCCGCTGAAAGCAAAGGACTTTGCAAAGGTCTACCGGAATTTTATCTTTAACGAAATCAAATGAGACCGATCGTTGAATGAAACACATCGAAAAGGA
>CACWOA010000351.1 GCA_902762395.1 uncultured Ruminococcus sp. | reverse complement strand
TTAATCCATGATTCGTATATTGAAATTCAGCAGGTCCCTTTTTAACTAAATATGCCAAGTCATTTTTATCGCCAGGCATTAAGGCGATATTTTCATTTTGAATAACTCTAAATGGTTGAACACTTTTAAAATGAAATATATGATTCTCACGTTCCTCAAAAAAGTCGTGCGGCGCGTCAAATTCAAACAAAGCTTTAACTGAACCCAATATGTATTGTGCAATGCATTTTCTGGCATAAAACGCCAATCTATTACAAAAATCCGCATGGTCAAGATACTGCCGCGATACAGCATCATCCGACTGAAGCTTGATGGAATAACCATTCTGTGAATTTGGTTGTGATTGAGAACATTGCTGAACACAGCGCAATATATTATTTTTTGTTACACCCTCTATAAACTCTCCCGAGCCCATGTGTATCATTAAAGAATATGTGTCGCCACTTATTCCTAACTTATCACAAACCCTTGAATCGAACACATCACACACTTTTCGCAACTCTATAAAAGAGATGCCGCCTATTTCGGCGTACAAGAACCACCTTGCCAGGCTTTTACAGATTTTGACTTGCGCTTATCAGGCGGAACCCATTTTTTCGATGTCGGCGATGATTTCGCCTGAGTTGCCTTAACCTTACTATCCTTTAATGGAACCCTTTTTGTTGATTCCCACTTGACCTCATCATCTGTCGCTGTTTGTGCAACCGGCTTGATGCGTTCAGATATTGCGTGTGGAATACTCTGGGTATAAATCTCCGGGAAGGAGTCGTGTGATGAATATTGCAGGGCTCCGGGTGCGGATCAACATCCAGAAAAACGAGGCTGTGACAGATCAGTACGGGAATCACAAATCCATCTGGCAGGATTTTTTCTCCTGCTGGGCCACGGCTGTGACCAGCGGCCTTTCCACGAAAGAGGAAGAGTCCGCCGGGCACACGGTCGAGGCGGATCGGCTGGATCTGACGGTCCGCTGGTCTTCCGAGACCGCCGTCGTCAATTCCAAGCAGTATCGCGTTCTGATTGGCGACCGCATATATAACATCCTGAGCATCGACGAGATGGGCTTCCGGCACAGCAGCCGGAAGTTCCACACCGAGCTTTCCGAGAGGTGACCCTATGGGACGCAGAGTAAGCATTGATGGTCTGGCTGATGCCGTAATGCAGGAACTGGACAATTATGCGGATACCACTGCCGACGGTGTAAAGGCCGCGGTGAAGAAAGCCGCCAATACTGTGAAAAAAGAGATCACTGCGGGAGCGCCGGAGCGGACCGGGCGCTATGCCAAAAGCTGGCGGACCAAAACCACAAAGGAAAGCTCCTCCGCTCTGGAGATTACGGTGTATTCCCCGACACGGTATATGCTGGCGCATCTGCTGGAACACGGCCACGCCATGCGCAACGGCGGCCGGGTTGCCGCAAAGGTGCACATCGCACCTGCCGAGCAGGATGGTATTGAGGAACTGGAAGAAGAGATCGGGAGGACGCTGCGGCATGGATAATCTCATAAGCATCCTGGAGGAGATCGGTATTCCGTTCGCCTACGACCACTTCGCCGAGGGCGAGTCCCCGGAGCCGCCCTTCATCTGTTTTCTCTGCCCCGGCAGCGACAATTTTGCCGCGGATGGCTGGGCGTATTTCAAGGTCGATACGGTCCATATTGAACTGTACACCGACGAAAAGAATCCGGGAATCGAATCCCGCGTTGAGGCCGTGCTGGACAGGCGCGGCATTTTCTTTGAAAAGACCGAGGTCTGGATCGAGAGCGAACGGCTCTACGAAGTCCTTTATTCATTTGAGTTGGAGGTAAAAACCAATGAGCAATAAGGTGAAATACAACCTGAAAAACGTTCACGCCGCGAAGCTCACGACCGAGGTCGTGGACGGCGTGACCAACTATTCTTACGCGACACCCAAGGCCATCCCCGGCGCAGTCAGTCTGTCTCTGGATGCCGAGGGTGATTCCTCTCCGTTCTACGCTGACGGCATTGTGTATTTCCGTACCTATGCCAACAACGGCTATTCCGGCGATCTGGAAATCGCGCTGATCCCAGAGTGGTTCCGCACAGAGATCCTGAAGGAGCTTCTGGACAGCAACGGTGTACTGGTCGAAAGGGCCGACAATACCGAGAGCGTGAAGTTCGCGCTGCTGTTCGAGTTTGACGGCGACGAGCACGGCATCCGTCATGTGCTGTATAACTGC
>CACWOA010000350.1 GCA_902762395.1 uncultured Ruminococcus sp. | reverse complement strand
CCTTCGCGGACAATATGCTGCTGGGTCTCGGCATCATGCTGGCGGCCAACGAAGTGCCGCGCATTGCGCAGCAGTTCGGTCTTGACAGTTCGGTCAAAGTCAACATGACGTCCGTCATTCACGCCACCACCACGGCGGTCAATCTCACCCGTTCCGTCGCAAGGGCGGCAAGCTGATTGTAGGAGGAGTTTTTAAAAAATGTCAACAAAGCAATTTATTTACCCGCACAATCTCAGGGCGACGGCAAATCTCTGGCTCTGGGGTCTGCGGGATTTTACGATTCTGTGCATCGCGGCGCTTCTTTCGGTGGTATCGCTGGTGGAGCTTGGCTTTATCGTTCCTGCGGCGGCCACGCTCTGCTTCGGCTTTCTCACTATCCGCCGTGATGACCGCACTGTGCTGGATTTTCTCGGCTGTGCGGTGAGGTACTTCATTACCTCTCAGCAGGAATTCTACTGGAGGATTTGAAATGCTTGGAAAAAAGAAAGATGAATCCGTTCAGGAACTGATCGGGTTTGAAAGGTTCACACAGTACGGAGTCATGGTGCGAAAGCACGAGCTTCTGTATTTTATCGTGCAGCCATGCAATATCTCCGTGATGTCTCCCGAAAACGTCTCGCTCAAAATCATCGCGCTGACCAATATTCTGACGGCTTTTCCCGAATTGCAGCTTTCATGCACCGACGCAAACGAATGCTTTGACAGCAACAAAATCCACATCAGGCATCTGGCGGAAAAAGAACGCATCAGTTCGGTAAGGCGGCAGCTGGAACTGGACAGCGAAGAACTCGATCATATGCAGAGCGAAACCGCAACGGCGCGGCAGTTCACGTTTGTGTACCCGCTGCGGGATATGAAGCCGGAACAGGTGTTCCAGACCGCAAACCGCATTGAAAAAGCCATTGCGGATCAGGGATTTGAGGTGCGCCGCGCCGGCATTACCGACATCAAGCAGATGCTCGCCCAGTATTTCAATACGGCGATGAACGGCGGCGCGGTGCCCGATGTAGACGGCGGACAGCATTTTAAAAGCAAGGGAGGTGAAACGTGATTTGAAAAAGAGCAAAAGAAAGCAAAAAGAACTGACAGAGGAAGAACGCATTTACAAGGAAGTCAAGGAATATATGGATATGATTGCGCCCAGCACGCTGAAATTCATGACCGATTATTACATCATGGGCGACAGATGGTGCTGTGCATGGGCAATCAGAGAATATCCCACCAACACGGGCGAAAGGGCGCTTCTTTCTCAGCTTGGCGACCGGACGGGCGTGACCATTCACATCTATAACCGACTGGTGGATACGATGGAGCAGCGCGCCATTGTGCAGCATTCGGCGAGGAAAAACAAGCTGATGTCCGGCGGAAATGACGTCAATGACGCGATTGAAGCCGAAAGCAACCTGCAGGAAGTCATGGATATGCTGGTCACTCTCCGAAAGAATCACGAAATCCTCCTTCATGTGGCGGTGTTCATCGAACTGAGGGCAAACAGCCTTGACGCGCTGCGGGAACTGCAAAGCGATATTATGATGGAACTGACACGCGCCAAAATCACCGTGGACAGGCTGACGCTCCGGCAGAAGGAAGCGTTTCTGTCGGTCTTGCCGATAGGGTTCAATCAGTTCGGCACACAGTTTGAGAGAGTGCTTCCCGCAAGCTCCTCCGCCAATCTGTTCCCCTTGAACTATTCCGGTAAGAGCGACCCGCACGGATTCTACATCGGGCGGGACAAGTACGGCAGCAGCGTGCTGGTGGACTTCGACAGGAGAACGGAGGACAAGACCAACAGCAGTATCCTGATTCTCGGAAACTCCGGTCAGGGCAAGTCCTATCTGCTGAAGCTCCTGCTGGTCAATCACCGTGAAGCGGGAAAATCGCTTGTGATTCTCGATCCCGAAGCCGAGTACGAGGAACTCACCGTGGCACTTGGCGGCACCTATATCGACTTCATGTCGGGGCGGTTCATTATCAATCCCCTTGAGCCGAAATCGTTTTTCTATGAGGATGACAAGAAGAAACCGCAGACAGAAAAACGCAAGGGCAGACTCAATGACAAGCCGTCCGACACGCAGCGGACAAATGATGATTCGGAGGAAAGCCGCCATGTGACGCGGCTGTCGCAGCATATCTCATTCCTCAAGGACTTTTTCAGAACCTACAAGGACTTCACCGATATGCAGATCGACACTATCGAGGCAGTTCTCAT
>CACWOA010000349.1 GCA_902762395.1 uncultured Ruminococcus sp. | reverse complement strand
ACCTTTGGGAATTGCTCATAGAGTATCCCGATCTGCTTTTCCATCTCGCGGTAAGCGGGATTGCTCTTGCGGAGCTTGCCGATAATCCCGCTCCAATAGTCCGCAAATGCGTCGCTGCGCACGTCAATCAGCGTTTCAAACTGAATTTCCTTTTCCATAATAATCATGCCTCCGATGAATGATGAAATATTTTCTTCATTGTATGACATATATAATGGAAAAGCAAATATGCAAACCGGAATATCAGCGGGCTTGACAAACGGTTTTTTTCGTGCTTGCACCGCCGCCGTCCTGCTCCGGCTCGGTATCCATTACGGGCTGTTCGCCCTGCTTGGGCTCTGTTGAAAAATAAGTTGAACATTTCTCAAAAAACAATCCCGGCTCTGTTGAAAAATAAGTTGAACATTTCTCAAAAAACAATCCCGATTATACGATGTTTATCGAGGATTTCTGTTCAAGTTATTTCATGACAGTGCCTTGGCGTTGAGCGCGATGTTGAGTTCGTTGAGCTTTTCGCTCTTTTCCCGTAATTCCTCTTCCTGCGCAAAGGACTTCTCCAATTCCGCTTTGGCGTTCTCCAACTGTGCCTGCGTGTCCGCCAGCAGCGTCCGCGCCGCCTCCAGTTTCTTCGGAATACGGGCGATTTCATTATCCAGACGGGTGATGTTACCGTGCGGATCGCTGCCCAGCTCCACCGAATGCTTGGTTTTACCCGCCAGCATGAGATAATAACGATTGAACACATTGTCGTATCGCGTTTCCAGACGGAAGCCGCGATAACCGCCGATGGTGACGGATTCGGTAGACGTGTTCTTCTGACACAGCGAAATCAGCATGGTTCCCGCGTCGGCTTTTTCATCGTACACAATGCCGCCGAGCGTCATACTGGCAAATTTACCGTCAGCGGGCGGCGGGTTCTGCTGGGCTGTGGCGGCGTCTTGTTCCAATGAGGCAATGTGCTGTTCACACTCCCGAAGCGTCTTGGGATAGTATTTCAGCACCTTGTCCTCCAGCGCAAAATGCTCACTGAGATAGCTCTGCTTGAGGACGCGGAGCTTGGAAACCTGAATATCCAGATCCATTTTCTGCTTGATTCTCTCGTCGCCGGTCGCCAGCATTTTGACTTCCGCAAAGGACAACGCCACATCGTCCACATCCTCCGCAGAACGGACAGGGCTTTTGCTGGTCATGATCTGACCGATGAATTTCTGCTTGGTTTCCACAAGCTGCCAACTGTACGAGTCAAATGTCCGTTCTGTCACATAACGAAAAACCTCTACTTCGGGAAACATATTACCCTGACGCTCTATTCTTCCCTGCCGTTGCTCCAACTCTGCGGGCTTCCACGGACAATCTAAATTATGCAGTGCAATCAACCTGTCCTGCACGTTGGTTCCCGCGCCCATTTTCTGTGTGGAGCCAAGCAGAATACGCACTTCACCGCTGCGGACTTTGCCGAAAAGCTCCTTTTTCTGCGCGTCGCTGTCGGCTTCATGAATAAAACGTATCTGTTCTGCGGGGATTCCCATGCGCACCAGTTTGGCGCGGATATCGTCGTAAACGTTGAAAGAACCATCATTTTTTGGGGTAGAAAGATCAGTAAAAATGAGCTGTGCCGCCCTTGTATCGGCGTGTTCTTCCCAAATACGATAGACGTTTTCTACACAGGCATTGACCTTGCTGTTGGGGTCGTCCGGCAGCATGGGATTGAGCATACGCTGGTCGAGTGCGAGTTTTCTGCCGTCGTTGGTGATGGCAAGCATATTGTCAAGGTGCGGGTCCACCGCGCCGGAACGTACCTTCTCCGCGCGTGTCGCCAGTCCCTCCACCATTTCAACCTGAATGTCGCTGGGCTGGGTTTTGATGTTGTGGTAATTCACCTTCGGCACCGGCAATTTCAGCATATCGGCGGTCTGAATGTCCGCCACTTCGCGGAACATCTGCATGAGTTCGGGGAGATTGTAGAAACGGGAAAAGCGGGTTTTCAGCCGGTAATTCGTGCCTTCCGGCGCAAGCTCCAGTGCCGCGACGGTTTCTCCGAAGGTGGACGCCCATGCGTCAAAGTGCTGCAATCCACGTTGTGCCAGCGTTCCGTACTGCAAATATCGCTGTATGGAATACATTTCGACCATGCTATTGCTGATGGGAGTTCCCGTCGCAAAGACAATGCCGCGCCCGCCTGTGATCTCGTCGAGATACCGGCATTTCATAAACAAATCACTGGATTTCTGCGCTTCTGTCTGCGCGACGCCGCCCACATTACGCATTTTTGTATAAAGATAAAGGTTCTTATATAAATGCGACTCGTCCACAAACAGCATATCGACGCCCAATTCTTCAAAGTTGATCATGGTATCTTTGCGGGAAGTATCGTTGAGTTTTTTGAGTTTTGCCTCCACGCCTTTCCTCATACGCATGAGTTCTTTCACGGTGTAACGGTCGCCCTTCCGTGCCTGCGCTTCTTCAATACCCTGCTGGATTTCGTCAAGCTGATCTTGCAACTGCGTAAGTTGACGCTCCATGCTCATGGGGATTTTTTCAAACTGGCTGTGTCCGATGATGACCGCGTCATAGTCGCCGGTGGCGATTCTG
>CACWOA010000348.1 GCA_902762395.1 uncultured Ruminococcus sp. | reverse complement strand
CGCTGCCGCCGCTTTGCAGATTCGGCCCGTGTCCGGCGGAGGCGGGATGTATCAGCGCAACGGGGAGATTGCCGGAATTCCATCGGCGGATGCTGTCCTCGGTATCGAGTCTGGCGAAGGGAATGTGCAAGGAATGCAGCCGTTCGCTGATCCGCTCAAAATCGTGCTTGAACCAGTAGGCGACCAGAAGCGGTCTGCCGTTCATGCTCTCGATGATGTCCTCCAGCGCGTCCAGCTTGCGGTCGTGAAGGGTGATCGCTTCTCCGTCATCGGTGTATATCGCGCCGTTCGCCATCTGGGAGAGTTTGCCGGAAAGCACCGCCGCGTTCGCCGCCGTGATCTCGCCGTCCGGAAGGGTCAGGACGAGTTCTTTGCACAAAGCGTCATATTTCAGGCGTTCGGACCGGTTCATCTGCACAGGAAATTGTGTGGAAATCAGCGCCGGCATTTTCAGGTGGTCGGTCGCCCGCATGGAGATTGTGATGTCCGATATAGCTTCATATATCCGGTTCTCCGCGCCGGGCAGCGGCTTGTAGGAGAACACGATTTGCCCGTTCATTTTGTCGGGACGGAAATAGGCGGCTCTGTATTTCCCGATGAATTTACCAAGGCGCTGTCCCATATCCAGCAGCCGGAACTGCGCCCATAAATCCATCAGTCCGCCCCCGGTCGGCGTTCCGGTCAGACCGACCACCCGCCTGACCTTCGGACGGACTTTCATCAGGCTGCGGAACCGCTTGGACTGATGATTTTTGAAGGAAGAAAGCTCATCGATCACCAGCATATCGAAGTCGAACGGCACGCAGCTTTTTTCGATGAGCCATTGGATATTTTCCCGGTTGATGATGTAGATATCGGCAGGCGTGTGAAGCGCGTCCAGCCGTTCCTTCTCTGTGCCGACCGCGACGGAATAGCGCAGGGAGTGAAGATGCTCCCATTTTTTGATTTCGTCGCTCCATGTCGTTTTAGCGACTCGCAGCGGAGCGATGATCAGAATTTTGCGAACCTCAAAGCTGTCATGCAGCAGGTCGCTGATTGCCGTCAGCGTGATGACCGTTTTGCCCAAGCCCATATCCAGCAGGACGGCGGCAATCGGATTATTTTTGATGTATTCGATAGCGTATTTCTGGTAGTCGTGCGGGTTGAATTTCATCCGGCGTCACCTCCTATGTCATCCAGAATTTGCTTTATCTGCGGAATGCTGTCAAGGACATACACCTTAAATCCCAGACGCCGGAGAAGTCGGTGCCTTGCAAGCTGAAGCGGACGCGGTTTTTGACCGGGAGCCTTGACCTCGACAAAGGCGATTCTTCCGCCCGGCAGGAGCGCCAGTCTGTCCGGCATTCCGTCAAATCCCGGGCAGGTGAGCTTCGGCGCGATTCCTCCCGCCGCTCTGACCGCTTTCACGAACTGCTGCTCGATGTGTTTTTCAAGCATGGCTTGCTCCTTTGAATGATAATCTTAATCCCCCAGCTATGCTGGGGAGAACGGAATAAGCAGAAGCGAAGAGGCTGACAGAAAAAGCCTCCTATGATAAACTGAAAAAGGTGTCGAAAGCCAAAATCAGTAAAGATCATAGGAGGCGTCCAAAATGGACAGTAATAGTTTAGCACATACGAAATGGAAATGCCAGTACCATATAGTATTTATTCCGAAATATCGTAAAAAAGTATTGTATGGAAAAGTGAGAGATGATGTCCGAGAGGTAATCAGAACGCTATGCAAATATAAGAATGTGGAAATAATCGAAGGAGCAGTGTGCATAGATCATGTGCATCTTTGCTTGAGTATTCCGCCCAAAATGAGCATATCAGAGTTTATGGGATACCTCAAAGGAAAATCAGCACTTATGATATACGATAGACACCCAGAACTTGGAAACAAATGGGATAGAAGTTTTTGGGCAAGAGGCTACTACGTTTCTACAATAGGAAACGTTGATGAAGCAACTATAAGAAAGTATATCAAAGAGCAAGAGGAAGAATCGTACAACGAATCGAGAGCAACAAAGTAGCCTCTTTTAGAGGCAGCAAGTATTGTGCTTTCGACACCGCCTTTTAGGCGTGCAAGTATTCGCCCCTTATAGGGGCATATTCAAACCACCACTTGAAGTGGTGGTCATGACTTTGATAGTCCGTTTTTGGTTGTGGTAGCGGCAATAAGATTAACGATTACCATCAAAGATTCAAGCGGTCTACCCCTCCAATTCTTTGAAATCTGACTGA